>JALZVN010000230.1 GCA_023299965.1 Saprospiraceae bacterium
ATGTAGGTTTGAATCATTTTGCGAAGCCCGTAAGTGCGAAAAAAGTATTCTATAGCGCCGAAAATGGTGACTTTAGGTCTGAATTCGTGGAGAAGGGAGGAGAGACTAAAAAATATATCGAGCAAAAAGGAGCTGCATTTTGGGATAAAAAGGCTAAGGATGATTCCAATTTTTATGTCATGCATCGAACTGCACCTAAAAATACCATCATCGAAATAACAAACCCAGATACTGGGCGTAAAATCTATACAAAAGTACTTGGCAAAGTACCTTCGAAATACCCTAATAAAGTTATAATTGTAGTTTCACCTAAAGTTGCTAAGCAATTAGGCGCAGTAAATGCTAACTTTTTCGTTAGTTTGAGCTACTATAAATAAAAAATCAATGGATTATAAGAGTAATATTCTTGAAGTAATAGGAAATACGCCACTCGTCAAGATGAATAAAGTAATAGAGGACATTCCTGCCCTTGTATTGGTAAAATTAGAAACAGTGAATCCTGGTCACTCCATAAAGGACCGTATGGCACTGAAAATGCTAGAAGACGCAGAGAAGGCTGGGCGTATCAAGCCAGGAGGTACAATCATAGAGTGTACTTCTGGTAATACAGGAATGGGTTTGGCGATTGCTGCCTGCGTAAAGGGCTATAAAAGTATTTTCACTACTTCTGACAAGCAGTCGAAGGAGAAGATAGATTTATTGAGAGCTATGGGCTCCGAGGTCATTGTTTGCCCTACCAATGTTACCCCTGAAGATCCAAGATCTTATTACTCCATTGCTGAAAAATTAAGCAAAGAGATACCAAATTCGTTTTGGGCCAATCAATACGATAACTTAAGCAATAGAACAGCACACTACGAATCTACAGGACCTGAAATCTGGAAGCAAACGGAAGGGAAGGTAACCCACGTTATCGCAGGTGTCGGGACTGGTGGTACAATCTCGGGGACAGGCAAATATCTTAAGGAGCAAAATCCTAATATCAAAATGTGGGGTATTGATACCTACGGCTCTGTATTCAAGAAATACCATGAGACAGGAGAGTTCGATGAAAAAGAAATTTATTCCTATATCACAGAAGGAATAGGAGAGGATATTCTTCCTAAAAATGTTGATTTTTCTTTGATTGATCACTTTGAAAAGGTCACAGATAAAGATGGCGCCGTAATGGCTAGAAGATTGGCAAAGGAAGAAGGAATTCTTCTAGGTTATTCTGCTGGGTCAGCCTTCGCTGGACTTCTACAGATGAAGGATAAGTTGACCAAAGATGATATAGTAGTAGTGATTATACATGATCACGGTTCTCGTTATGTAGGCAAGATATTCAATGATAATTGGATGAGAGAGCGTGGATTTTTGGATGCCGAAATGCGCATTAAGGATTTAATCGGTTTGAAGTCGAATAAAGAATTCCTAGCGGTGGATGAATCAGACACCATCAGTGCCGTTATTGAAATCATGAAGGATAAAGATCTTTCTCAGCTCCCAGTTAAAAGAGGAGAGGAGATAGTAGGATCTATCACGGAGGGAAATGTGTTGAACTTCGTGTTTGAAAATCCTAGCCTAGTAGAAAAGAGCACTGTAAAAGATATTATGGGAGAGCCTTTCCCAATTGTTAAAGAAGATTTACCATGTAGTCAATTGGGTAATTATATCAGTCGACAGAATCCAGCGGTTATCGCAGAAGATAAAGCAGGAGATATGCACATCATCACTAAGTATGATTTGATTCAGGCTGTATAGAGAAGAGGCATAGAGCAAACAACAAGGCAAAAAAAAGCCAGCAACATCGTTGCTGGCTTTTTTTTGCCTTGTATGAAATAACGATACAGTAATTTTCATGAAGTACTAATATCATTTTAAACTTCAAATGGTATAAATCAACTGTCTACTAGTTAGTGGATAAGCATTTATTTCTGATCCATGATGAATCAAGGATATTACTCCTTGATCATGTCAATTTTAGAAGGAACAAATGATTCTTCAGTCTCAACATTAATTCTATGTACTCCTTTTTCAAATTCTTGAGTAGGGAGTAGGATTACTTTTCCATCTTGTTGAATAAGTTGCAAAGTATATTTACCAGCTATCGGAATATTTACATCTATGACAGTTTGTTGCTGATTGTTTGTCCCTCCAGTAGATACAAGTTTTAGCGCCAACTCTGAATCGTCTTTAAATGGTGTACATGGATTTATATCTGCTAAAAATTCAGTCCCAATAGTCACCTCAAAATCATTTTCCAAAAGTATAGAGCTAGCAAAGTAGTTCGTATTACCCGTGATATTTACAGAAGAGGTTATTTGGTTTTGTACTTGGACAGTACCTCCAGTAGCAGGATTCGCATTGATAGTAATATCAAAATCACATGGAGTAGGAGGCGCAGTGCAAGGTCCACCAACATCAATTCCCGTTTCTGTACCATTTTGAATACCATCAGAGCAAGTACCCAGTATGATACTAGTCGTTTGTGGGATGCTCACTAAAGTGTCTAGACCGTTTGTAGGTGCTATAAAGTGTGCAATATTATCTATAATCTTTGCTCCAGTATCAGTGATTTCGATATCATCTATATTCCATCCAGTACCAATTGGGTCTCCAGTAAAGAAGGCAAGAAACCGAACATGGATACTCTGTCCTGCATATTGACTTAAGTCTGCAATGGTTTGCACATATGCCGTGTTGTTTTGACCTCCAAAAGAAGGTTGAGGAGTTCCGGTACCTACATCTATAAAATTATTATCGTATCCATTTTGTGTGAAATTATTTCCTAGATCGATCCAGGTTTTCAAATTATCTGTACTTATTTCCACCCGACCTCCATCTAAGTTGGCTAACGTATTGTATGTGTGCCAAAAGCGCAATTCACTTGTTGAAGATACTTGTAAAGCGGATGCAAGTGTCAATACTTTAATATCCAAATTGCCGTCGTTTTCAGCAAAGAAACTACTAGTTCCAGCGAATGGATTAGAACCATCTACTTGCCAGGGAACTTCGTTAGGATTGTCATTAAAGAAGGTCCAATTACTACTTCCATTTTCTACATCATCTAAGAAATCCACATTGATAGAGGTAATAGTTGGGTCTACTATTGTCTGAAAAGTATACGTCTCGGTTGTAGAAGGTGCAATATTAGCACCATTGATACTAACGATTCCATTGCTATGCGTAAGCCCATTAGTTGCACTACCAGCTACATAGTCTAAGCACGATGCTAATGTATCCGTAATACTTACATTGTTCTGAGTAACAGTTGTAGAATTTTCGAAGGTCAAGGTGTAGGTCAAGACATCACCTACTATGACAGCCGACTTATCTACCGTTTTTTCTACTTCAATAATATCACAAAATGTAGGTACTGTAAAATCTTCTGTCCCATCAGTACTGCTATTTGAACTTCCTTGTGATGCATTCAATCCTAATCCTCTTTTGCCAAATGCACCCCAAATCAAACAAGTATTGTTTCCACTGTTAAGCGCCATATCTGCATCAAGAATAGCATCTCTTCCATCGACAAATCCGGGATTACAGGGTTGCAACTTAAGCGCTTCGACGACTAACTCCATAGCTATATTGTTACCACCTGTGCCATTATAAAGATCAGGATCAAACCCATGCTCATCTATCAAGTCCCAAGTCAAGTCCCAAAGCATAGCGCACCATATAGACCCAACACCATGAGGCAAACCAGCTGAGGCTACATCGCCATATGTTCTAGGGTCTACGCTCAAGTCTGTAGAATAAGGAAATGCTCTAATTCCGTCTCCAATAGTAGGTTGAGAGATAGCGTATGTACCTACGCCTCGTCCTTCAGTCCCATCGTCACCTGGTTCTATAGTAGTCATCATACCAAACCAATCACTCCATCCTTCTCCCATCTGTTCGGAGTTGTTTAGGCAGCCCGAATTATTCGCACCGCCAGTCAATCGAATAGAAATACCATGACCGTATTCATGACCTATGATCACGTTGTCAAAACTGCCATCAATATTTACGTTGCTATTAGTTCTGCTCATAGTAATGTCCACATTAGGTAGGTACACCTTTATAGAGTCGCAGTCTTCTCTACTAATCATAATGCTCGGTATAGTTACCGAAGCACCATCTGTTCCAGGACCCATAGCGATTGGAGCATCCCCTGTATTTTGACAAATTATAGCCGCGACTGCACCTGCGTTTTGAGCGTTTAATGCTTTTACCCCAAACTGACAAGTTCCTCTATCAATAAGGGCTATATTTCCAGTGATTGCTGTATTGTTTACCAAGGCACTACAAGCTAAGGTTGAATCCACTCCACCATCATCAGCAACCACAACATTGCCTGTGACATTATAGGTTGCAGCTCCAAAATTAGCCAGCACACCATTTATTCCTCCTGCGATTTCCGCGGGGTTGTTGATATTGGTTAAAGTCAATGCAGATGGAGTCCACAAAAACATTTGCATTCTAGGATTTCCTCCCTCGGGTGGTGTAGAAAAGTTGGCGTTATTGGTTCCACTGCCATCTAATCCATCAGCATTTACAGAATCAGATCCAGCTCCTCCATTACCATAATTATTTTCTTGAAAATTACCACTAACTTCATCAAAACCATACTCATACCATATATCATGATTCAAGTTATTCCAGTAGAAAAGGTTGGTCAAGGATGCCGACCTGCTGAGAGTAGGGGCCATAGTGAAATCAATAGGAAAATCGAAGTTTAAAGCGGTCCCTCCATTTGGACTAAATCCGGTTCCATTGTTTCCATTTTCATCATCTTGCGCTCTAACGTTGTTCCCTATGGTTGTCGTGAATTCTGCTCCAGCGATCCCATTTGTATCATGCCATCCAAAAGGAGATGCATTTAAATTTTCAGGATCTGAAATCAAAGTTCTAGATCCATGATTAGGACTCTCTACTGGATCAGGATAAACGTTATAAGAACTTGTCATGGCTGAAGTAGCGGCGTTACTAGATTTTGTAGCTTCACTTTTAACCGTCTTGAAATCAGAACAAACATGATCATCTGCGCATACGTGTCTGCCTTGATCATCGTGCTCAAAGTTACATTCTACGGTCCAGTTGATTTGATCTACGATTTCTCCAGTCATTGCATCTACTTTTAGACTCCACCAATCTGTAAAGTCTACTTCATTGATGTTCATATCGTAGCAAAGGTGTAGTTCACCATTAGCTCTTTGGTAATACATTAATTTTACGGGGATATTATCTTGAGATATACTTCCACCGCTGAATACCCTTACTTGCTCTCTCCCTTCTTGAACTTCTATCTCTAATGGGAATTGGCTTCCATCATAACCGAAATTATTGATAACGCTTTGTATCGCTTGAGTATGGCTCAGGGTAGGAGTGTTTCCTACCGCTCTTCCAGCCACATTGTCTATAAACGAACTGTTGTATCTAAAAAGCGACCCATCAGGGCTAGTATGAAAAGAAGACTGAGTGTTGTAGATGTCGATACCCGTGTATCGTTGGACTACGTAGTAGTGTTCAATGCCACTTCTTGCAGATATGTGATTATTATTTACTACGTAATCACTTATATCTGATGAACTAAGCCCTTCACTGCTTGAAATCTCTTGTAAAAACTGATCTACAGTTACATTTTGGGCGAGCGCTGTCTGAATGTTTCCTATTGCAAAAAGGAAGCACAAAGTATGAATGATAGATTTTTTCAATTGATTAGGAGTTTAACGTATTAGTATTGCAAAATAAATTTATGGACCTCGTCACCTTCTATGACGTGAACCATTTTTTGAATTTTGTTTGATTTAAACTTAACAATAGATCTAGTGTGTAGTTCCGTATTGCTGCTTATTGTGTTGCCATTGTCGTCCAATACATTTACAGAATAAGGTTTTCTTTCATCTTCATTCCTATTAGCTACGATATAAAATACTCCTGCACCATCATTTTCTATTAAAGAAAAGTTAGCTTCAGGTTCAGCCGTATGCAGCTGGGCATATTGAAGATTACTTGATGGAGCAACTAAAGGAAACGCACCACACGGCGCATTTACTTGAGCGTGGAATAAGGTATTAGCATCTACAGTAAAATCAGGCAATAGTACTATACTATCCCCTGAGATGTAGTTAATATCGCTATTCGGCTTGGTGCTCACGCTAGAGATAATATAGTCTCGAGTGATATAGTCTCCCGTAGATTGAGAACCAGTGAAAGTGGCGTTGTCAATACAGTTGTTAGTAGTAAAGGCTTGAATTGTAGCATAAGGCGTATTTCTATTTCCACAGTCTGCTCTGATTTGAAATTCATATGTAGTGCTAGGAGATAAATTATTTAGGGTGATGGAGTTTGTACCTGTAGTGGCATTGGTCCAATTTGCCGACCCTATTCTATACCGAACTTCATAGCCAACAGCCGTACTCACTGCTGTCCAGTCAAGTTCTACTGTCGTAGCATTAGGAGAAGAAAATGTCATATCATCAGGAGCCGAGCATGCGCATGTATTGCAAAACCCTCCACAATCTACATCTATTTCGAAGTCATCCTGGACACCATTAGCACAGGTATTAGTAAGATTTAGGGATGTACTTAATACAAAAAGGCCTCTAGTGATATCAGATCCTATAATGGTTCCGGATGGGAAGTAAGGATATGCACCCCAATTGCCTTGATAACCTGAATAGCTGGAATTCACGTGCGTATCATAATGCGCAGCTCTAAAAGGAGTATTCGTATTGGATAAATCCATAATGGTGATACCATCTTGATAAGAAGAAATCACTGCATAATCTCCTACCATATATGGGTTATGATAGGTGACATTACCAGTTACTCCAGTGAGTATCGGGTCTCTAAAATCACTAATAAAGGAGATATTATTCAGATCACTCACGTCAAATATGCCCAGCTTCAAACCCTGAGGTACCTCTTCAGCTACTATCATTTTGTCACCATTGTCAAAAGGCCACCCACTGTGGTTGAATCCGGCAGTCGTACTTGTATTAAAACTTTTGAATACGGGCGCTGTCGGTACAGCCATGTCTATGATGTAGAGACCATCATTTCCACTACTTGCATATAGTATATTATCCTTTACATAGGCATCATGGATGTAGCCTCCTGATACATTTACACTGGCTAAGTGAACCGGATTGGAAGGGTCTTCTTTTATATCATAAACTACCACATCGTTGTTCTGACCTCCTGTTGCACCAGTTGTATTAGGACCCAAAACGTATAGTTTGCCCTCAGGGACATCTATGAACAAATTATGTCCTCGGATGAAGTCCGTATTGAATTGATTGACTTTTACAATATTGCCATTATGGATATCACTCATGTCAAAAACCATTAGTCCTTCAGATCCTACATCCGCTACGGCATATGCAAATTTATCGTAGGTCTTAAAATCTCGCCAAGTACTGGTGGCGCCATTTATGCCAGGATAGGCGCCTGTAAATTCTGCCAATAAGACGGGAACTGTAGGAGTTGTAATGTCAAAGAAGATGACAGTAGCTCTAGACCCTACTATTGCATATTCATTACCAAGGACATCTGTATATCCCCAACAATCGTTAAAGTTATAGCTTGTATTATCCCAAGTACCTTCCAGTGTCATATTGAATGCTTGACCAAATGATAACACTGCAGTAAATCCGACAAAAAAATTGATGAGTAAGAGCTTTTTCATTTTGTTTTAGTTTGGCCTAATTTCGTCAATCTTAGCGAAAACAAGTAGTGTAAAGCCTACTTTTTACGTGTGATACAGCATAAAATTGACTCTTTGTTGCCTTCTAGTCAGAAATCGGGAGTATTTGAAAGGGATAAGATGTTTGATTTTGGGGTATCCCGACTACGGCGTCGGGACCGGGTCGTCCGTTTGTACTCAGCAGCCTCTCAGGCTGTGCTTCCTACGATTCGTCGCATCTTCACTCATTCGTTCAGCTACGTCTCCTCTAGGAGCACTAGCCTTCTTGGCTACTTCGTATCACTTCCACCCCTTACCCATAAAGTTTAGCGCTAGAAAATGATAAATATATCTGAAAAAGAGGAGACAAATTTTGATATTTTAC
>JALZVN010000231.1 GCA_023299965.1 Saprospiraceae bacterium
GCAATAGTCTGCTTACCAAAAGAGTTGTTCTCTGGCAGATAACGACCACCCGCTTTTTGGTCTACGTTGACCCAGCGCACAGCTCCATAGTCTTGCAGTACTTCTCCGGAGGCATCATAAAAAGAATACGACAAACGATCGAAGTGACCGTGTCCCATACCATGGGTTGAAAACTTAAACAACAATTCTGTATCCTCAATTCTCAAAACGGAGATACCACCTTTGTCACCATTCACTCCATCACCAAAGACTCTAGAGACCTTTACTGGTTCAGCCAAATCCATAGCTGCTAACTTTTGAGCTACATAAAAACCTGCCTCATTGAAAGCTACCTTACCTTGCTTTGAAGCCCATTCTAATAGTTGAGTTTGTGTTTTATCAATAGAATACATCAGATCTACTGCCATGATTATTTCAAAGGCTCTATACGTCATTCCTTTTTGAGAATCATTGATGGCAAAGAACTTTCCTTGAGGATCCGTCAACTGCAATAAGGTATTCGTCGCCTTTTTCAATATGCCATCTCTGTATTCAAATATTTTCAGATCTGGTCTTTTGTTGTGTAGCGCATGACTAAAAACCAAAAATGGAAATATTGCATAGCGCTGGTAATAAGGTCCTTCTGAAAAATAACCCTCTGGGGAAAAAGAATAATCCAACTGTGCTAGAAAGCCAGTCTGTCTCACGCCTTCTTTTTTAATAAAGCCTCCGTCATTATCTATTTCATTTGGATCTATACCATCATCTTTCAAACCGTAAAGTGCCTTTTGCAATAAGGTATCATTTTCCATAGCGAGCGCCATCAAACCTACCGCTGCGTTTGCCCAAGTACTGTGGTTATGTATACGGTTGAAAAATCTCGGATTGTCATCAGACAAGAAATTGGCAAAGGGCACAAACAAATCCGTCTCCAAGTGATCTCGTTCTTTCTGAGATAGATAGTCATATATACAATCATAGGCTTGACTGGTAAACACCAACCAATTTGCATCATTAAGGCATTGCCAAAATATTTTACCCGTGGCATAAGATTTCATACTGGGGTGCAGACCTAGTGTCGGATACATCTCTGCATACTCAAAAAGCATTTTTTTCACAAAGCTTGCATACTTTTCATCGCCAGTGAACTGATATAAGTTCCCTGCTTTATGCATCAACTTATAATTTACCTTATGCTGCTGATGGGTATATCCTCCTGCCATGTCTTTGGGTATAGGAACATCTATTCCTTCAGCAATGGCTTGATCAATTTCTTTTTTAATATCGGCAAGTTCCTTTTCGAAAAGTGGAGCTGTTCCAAGTCCAGATTTAATCTTAGATATTCCCTCTTTGGTAAGGGTTAAAGAAGGACGCTGAGCACTGAGCATCGTACCTAAGAAAAGTATTATTAAGATAAAATGGTTTTTCATTATATGTGATTCTAGAAATTTTTCAATGGAAATTTTTCTAAGATTAAAAAGATGAGTTTTCTGTTTCGAGGGTTATAGCAAATTGCATTACATATTATTCTTACTAAATTCCATAATTCCTTGTAAGTGAGAACCCATAGCATCTTCTGCCCCTTCTGGGTTACTATTGACTATCATTTCTAATATCTTTCTGTGTTCGTTTATCGTCTGATTGTTACTGTCTTTAGTACAGACCTTGTGTTCTGTAAAACTAGTGACAAGATCTGGAGTGATAATCATCATCAGAGACTTCAAAACTGAATTCTTACTCGCTTCTGCAATCTTGATATGAAAAAGTAAGTCCTCTTCGATCGCCGTCCCCCCATTACTCAACTTCTCTTCACATCGATCAAGTGCACTTTTTATCTCGATAAGATCCTCGGGCGTTCTATGCAAAGCCGCTAAACGGGTCGCCTCTTTTTCTAATAAAAATCTGGTTTCGATTAATGACTTCAACTCCGGCTGTTCAATTTTGAGAATATTACTCAACAAACCTTCGAGCGCGATCAAACCGATACCGGTGACCGTAGTCCCACTCTGCGGTTGAACTTTCACGATACCATATATCTGTAATTTGTGGATGGCTTCCCTGACCTGGTTACGGCTTACTCCTAGGTGAGCAGCTAATTTTCTTTCCGGTGGGAGCTTTTCTCCTGGCTTAATAGTGCCAGAACCAATAAGTCCTTTGATTTGGGATATGATTAAGTCGACAGGGTCTTCGACGACTATCTTACTCAGATTCTCTAACATTAATATACATGTATGGTTACCTAAAATTGGTTAACCATTGATTGGTCAACCAAAATCAATTGCCTAAATCTACATATATTTAATGTAATAAGCCAAATATTTATGCTAAGAAATTGGAAGAATGCCTAATTAAATTTGTCTGAATAAGTATTCAAAACAAAGGACAGCACTGTAAACCTATTTCACCGAGCATATAACACTCTGTATATCACTTAATTAAATAGTAAGAATTGCCCTATAGAAACAATACTTAAATATAAGCATTTTTCCTTAAGGTTGCTGGCGAACCATTGAACCAATTTTTAATATTTGGGCATCGGATGGTGAGATGCGACAAAATAACGAATAAGCATCGATCAAGTGGCGAATGGCAGTTTGACCTAAAGAAAGCAGTCTCGATGTGCAGTGATATGACACTAAATTGTTTAGCCATAGCGAGTCTAAGCATATTATATCATTTGAAATGTATCAGAAAGATAGCAGTAGATTTTATCCTTACCTGGGGTCATCCCGACACTGCGTCGGGACCACGTCGTCCGCTATACCCCGACGAAAGGAGTCGGGATGCCGCTACCACCGTTTGCCCTTTCGCTCTCCGAGCGACTCGCTTTGGCTCCTGCGGTGCGTCGCGATTTTATAGGTGTGTTTATAATATGGGGGCGATTCTAGTTTGCAATTTGTCACGATTTTTAAAAGAAAATCACGCCAAATTGGTTCTTGCTAATCAACCTACCTGGGGTTGACACCCCAGGCTACAAAAAGGCTACCCCTCTGGGGTTTGGAATAGACTTCTATCAAGGGTTTGATCTTAAATACAAGTGCATCTTGTTTAAAAATTGAAACCAATTTCATTCAATATCCAATCTATACTTATCCAACAATCTAATGACTTCTGCTGCTGAAAACTTGGCTCCTTTTAATTTATTTTTATCAGGGTCGATGGTAAAATTAACAGAGCCCAGTAGATTTGTTTTTTCTAAATTGGTAAAACTAAAAATGGTCTTCTCCAAATGGCAATTAGTCAAAGCAATACTACTCAAGTCTGCCTCTGCCAAATCCGCTTCCGAAAGTATGCAATGCTCAAAACTACATTGCCGTAGATCCATTTTATAAAAAATAGCGAACTGCAATACACAATGTGTGCAATGAATTTCAAAACCAAAATCCTTGCAAGAATCAAATTGCAAGCCTAACATTTTGCATTTATCGAAACTTGTCTTCT
>JALZVN010000232.1 GCA_023299965.1 Saprospiraceae bacterium
AAGCCATCGACCTGGAAACACTTTTCTGGGATGGATTAGAGGATAATCTGCCTGGAAAATGATTTGGAGAGAGGAGAGAGGAAAGTGGAGAGTTGAAAGTGGAGAGTTGAAAGAGGAGAGTGGAAAGTTGAAAGCGGAAAGCGGAAAGCGGAAAGTGGAAAGTGGAGAGTTGAAAGTGGAAAGTTGAAAGAGGAAAGTAAAAAGTTGAAAGAGGCGAATTGAAAGTAGAAAAGAAGAGCGATAGGTGTTAAGAACCCCAGAGGGGTGATATTATTATAACCTAGCGCATAGCGCTAGATGAAGAATTTGCAATATCCAATTTGGCGCGATTTTTCACAAAAATCGTGACAAATTGCATAAAGAAGAACGACCCCCAATTGGGCAATTAATTTAAATACTCATGGTACAATTCGACGACAATCCAGCACGCAAAAATATTGTAGAACTACGAAATATAAAGCAAACCTACGATGGAGGACAAAACTGGATCATAGAAAACCTAGACCTAATAATCGAAGACAAACCTAACCAAGGTCAATTCGTCGTAATCCTTGGTATGTCGGGTTCAGGAAAATCAACGCTACTACGATACATAGCAGGACTTCAAGAACCAAGCTCTGGATTAGTTAAACTCAACGATCGTCCACTAGGAGACGACAATAGAGCGAGCATGGTATTTCAGCAATACTCCAGCCTTCCATGGATGACCGTTCTAGAAAACGTTGCCTTAGCGCTTCAATACAAAGGCATTAGCAGAAAGGAACGAGAAGCCAAAGCGATGGAAATTATCAAAACGATGGGTCTAGAAGGACATGAAAACAAGTATGCCCAATATCCAACCTTATCTGGAGGACAGCTCCAAAGAGTAGCCATAGGGCGCAGCCTATTAGCCAATTCTAATATCCTATTGATGGATGAGCCATTTGGAGCTTTAGATATCAAGACACGCTTGCATATGCAAGACCTATTGACGAGCCTTTGGAGGAAATTTCAAAGTACAATCATCTTCGTAACCCACGACATCGCAGAAGCGGTTTACCTGGCTGACGATATCTATATTTTAAGAGCTAATCCAGGACAGGTAGCGAAACACATCCATGTAGACTTACCGCTTGAAAGAGATAGAAATACGAAAAGAGATCCAAGATTTATAGAGTTAGTCCATGAGGTAGAGGACGCCATGATAGAATTGACGGAGGTGGTTAGATCGGAATGAAGTTAAAATAGCATGAGGCAAATTGTATACCTGATTAGACAACTCAAAAAATTAACAATAGATTATTGTTAACAGAATCATTTGATTATACGTCAAGTATATAGCTGTTTGCTGCCTTAGACGGTTTCATTATCAAATAATATTCTACTATGAGTTTAAGAATGATTAAGTATATTTTAATAATTATATTTTGTTTAATTAGCCAATGGAGTTTCTGTCAGACTAAGGTAATTGTAGTAAAAGACCAAAGTGGAAATTCTATTGAATTCGTCAATGTCTATGCGCAAAATTCAAACTTTGGTACGATAAGTGATGAAAATGGGAAAGTTGAAATAAGTCTAGAAAAGATTGTTGTTTCAGATACTATTCAATTTACATGTATAGGATATGCTGATAAACGAATCGCCAAGGTTGATTTCGAAAATATAGATATTGATGAAATAACTTTAGAAGATAAATCATATATACTAGATGAGTTCAGTGTGATTTCTTCCAAGATTAAATACAAAAAGAAAAAGGTTGGAATTAAAGCGAAGTTAGACCTTTTTCAAATCGGAATCTATGCCAATCGAGATAATGCTGGTGTAGAGAGAGGGATAGTGATGAATAACCATAGAGAATGCTACATTGAATCTATCAATTTTAATCTAATACGTGCTTTTCATGATTCAATGCTATACGAGATCAATTTATACAGATATGAAGACGAAGTCTTAGAAAATATTAACAAAGAGAGAATATTTCTTTTAGTAAATAAAAATGAGTCTGCACATCAAATTAACATTAGGGATCAAAATATAAAAGTGTCTGGCGATTTTTTAGTTTCTTTTGAAGCCGTACAAGTAAGAGAGGACATATGGGCTGTCTTCTTTAAAGGAGCATTTAGAAGTAGGAGTAAGTATTTAGAGAAAAGTAAAGATGGGGTCTGGACCATCCTAGACGAAATTGCAGTGCCAGCAGTCTGGTGTGAACTACAATGCGCTAGAAAATTCTAATACCACAATTACATCTCTAAAATTTCGTTTGAGTGTTATCAATTCACAAAAATAAAACGAGATGAAAACAATACCGGTCTATCTTACTTTTCTGCTATTTAGTTTAACTATTCCATTATATAGCCAGTTGCACCTTAATATCTCTGCAGGACTCAATAATTCTAATGTAGAAATTGAGGAATTAAATAATGTACAAACGGATGCTCGATTTGCGTATTTTATTGGTCTAGCTCCAAGTTATAAACTCAATGATAAAATTAGTTTCCAAATAGACGCCCAGTATAGTTTGAAAGGATATGATCTAGAACAAGGAGATGATTTACCTACCTTACACACAAGGTTAACATATTTGGACTTTCTTCCTGAAATAGAGTACTACATTTGTGATAATGTAGTGTTAGGGATAGGATTCAATTATGGGATTAAAACTAACGAACAAGCTAAGTCTGGTGACGGGGATTGGAGTAATACTATTAGAATAGTTGACACAATTGATTTTGGTTTAAGTGGTAAAGTGAAATTTCATTTTGATA
Organism: Saprospiraceae bacterium; assembly: GCA_023299965.1. Classification (GTDB taxonomy): domain Bacteria; phylum Bacteroidota; class Bacteroidia; order Chitinophagales; family Saprospiraceae; genus JALZVN01. The sequence goes on from JALZVN010000232.1 coordinate 2,745, forward strand.
AGTTTTTTGGATTTGTTAGATATAATCATGGTCTACGCAATACCTTGGGTGACATTTCATTTACGGATGTCAATGGAGATGCTATAGAAAATGTTAAGCAACTCAATCGGAACCTACAGGTTGGAGTAGGCTATCAAATAAGCTTTAAGAAAGGGTAATTTTGTTTAATTTTACGTAGTTTGTTACATGCAGTTATCATCATATAAACTATATAAATGGGACTTTTTTCAAGCATATTCGGCAATAAGAACAGTCAGAATGAAGATGAACAATTAGTCGAGAGTATTAGTGATTTTTGGGCTTGGTTTGAAAAAGATCAGAAGAATTTTTTGAACGTTGTAAAGGAACACAAAGCAATCGAAGAAGAATTTATAAATCCTGTATACTATAAACTAAACCAGATACGTAAAGGGGCTTATCTTTTAGTAGGTATGCTGGATGATCATACTGCAGAAGTGATCTTTACATCAGAAGGTAATCTCTTAAATTTTCCATTCATCAATGAAATAGTTGAGCAGGCACCTGAAATAACTAACTGGCAATTTAAAGCATTCAAGCCAGCTATGGATTATCCTGATTTTGCAGTTGGAATGGGAGATAAATCTTTCAGCACTGAAAATGTATTTTTCTATGCAGATATCGAAGAAGAGTACGCAGATGATATTTGTATTAAGTTAACCTATTCTGAGGAGTATACAGATGAAGAAAAGCAATTTGTAGAAAATGGTACGTTCATCTTTGTAGAGAACTATCTAGGGGAAGTCAAAATGGCAACACAAATTGATGAAATCCAATTCGAGCATCATGTAAAATCTGATGTAGAGTTGGTTCCTATAATTAAATTGTCAAATTACATCAACTGGAGAGAAAAGGAGTTTGTCGAAAAGTATGAAGGTATAGTGCATCTTTCGGAGGAGTCTAATTATACTAGTTTAGAGTGGGAAAAAGACGATCTGGCATTGATAGGCATTGTAAATTCAGATTTATTGGGATGGGATAAAAAAGCCTCTCATCCATGGGTGATGGTTATTAAGATTAAATTTGATGGAAATAAAAATAACGGAATGCCTACTGAAAAAACACTTCAGTCTTACTATGCATTTGAAGATAAGCTTGCAGAGCTATTACTTGATAAGGAAGGATATGTGAATGTAGGGCGAACAACTGGTTTTGGTGAAAGAACAATTTACTACGCAAATAAAGATTACATAAAGCCGATACAGATAATGGAGAGGATGCAATCAGAAGTCGACTTTGAATATGAATTCGAAATCTTTAAAGATAAATATTGGCGAAGTATGAGTCATTTTGAGCTTACCTAAATCGTTTTAATATATACGTCCAGTGCTAAAAGACTACCTTAGTTGCTTTTGAATTTTGCTCCGATGATGAAGCATTACCTTCTGATTGAGTTTGAAGCCAGTACCCGTATATATATTCAATAAGATTAAATCTTTAGAATAGCTTATCTTGCGA
>JALZVN010000233.1 GCA_023299965.1 Saprospiraceae bacterium
AGAAGGAGATGATTGTTGAATATGCTCTACACAAGCAGTATTGCACAAAAGGAGGCATAAGGCGATAAGAATAGCTAAATTGTTCACACTGCAAAAACGAATGTTTGCTATACAGTATTGCTTTTGCCTTCTCTACCATAGGTTTCGCCAACAATTTGCCAGCAAGTAATGAATAAGGCAGCAATGACTGGTCCTAAAACAAAACCACTCAAGCCAAACCAGGAGATCCCTCCAAGAGTAGATATCAAAATGATATAATCTGGCAGCTTAGTATCATTCCCTACCAGTCGAGGTCTGAGTACATTATCCAATAATCCAATCAATAATGCTCCTACCAGAATAATTACTATCCCTTGCATATAATGTCCTTGATACAAATAAATAGCAGCGATAGGTCCCCAAATAATAACGCCTCCCACTGGAAGCAGACTTGCTAAAATCATTAACGCACCCCATAATATAGCACCCTTTACACCAACTATCAAAAAGAGAAGGCCACCTAAGACCCCTTGTAAGATTGCGATGAGCAAACTTCCTTTCACCGTGGCTTTGGTCACATTAGTAAATCTGTTGAATAGTCTGTGCTCAATAGAATCTATGAGTGGAAAATTCTTTACGATCAATCTTCTTATTTCTCTTCCATCTCTGAGAAAGAAAAAGAGAACGTAAAGCATAATTGCAATTTGAAGTATAGAATTGAAAATATTAGAAGTTACTCCTATGATACTCTTGCCAATAGATCCAGAGCCCTCTAAGGCTGCGTTACTGATAGTTTCTTCAATGCTTTCAAGAGTGATTCCTAACTTGGCTAGGTGAGGACTGATCCATAGTTGAAGTCCTCCGAATACTTCTCGAAGTGAAAATTTATCCCTTTGAAGATCATCAATTATTTGTATGGTTTCATTTGTTACTGCCGCGGATAATAAAGCGATAGGTAAGATGACGGCTAACAATATTCCCAAGAGCGTAAGCCCTGCTGCGAAATTGCTTTTTCCTTTTAGTATAATGCGAATCGCTCTATGTGTATCTGTAAACAGGATATTTAAGACAATTGCCCAAAATATGCCCAGACTGAACTCTTTGATCAAGCCGAGGAAAATGAAGCTGACCAAGAATACAAGAATGAGAAATAGTCGTTGAGAAAGGTACTCTTTATTTAAGTTCAATGCTGTATCAGTAGTTGTTGAGGACTAAATATACTTTTTAAAAATTGAAATAAACAAGTATTACTCATAATTAGAAGAACTGCAAGTAATGAACTACGAAGAAAAAGATGTTGAAGATGAATGGGGGAGTCTATGTTTATATGCAACAATAAAAGGAGATGATTGAGCTATCTAATTTACTACAAAAGCTTTGGCGAGATTAAAGTCAGCGACATCTTGATAACTGATCCAATAGATTCCAGATGAAAATAGACTGGTATTGATAGATATTTTTTCTTGATTATGAGTTGTCGGTATATGCTTTATTATTTGACCTAGACTATTGTATATGTTGATCTGCCCCCTAGCGGATAGGTTAAATAATTCAATGTCAATCTCTTGTCCCTTGGTAACAGGATTAGGATAAATGAGTAGGTTTTGATCTAATGAACTAGATTCATAAAGTGAGGTAAAGTTTCCTGTGCAATGGCAGAAATCATTAAATCTATCATTTACGGTATATTGATTTCCATCATCACATTTTTCACCAATCAAATCTCCAGTACAGTCTTCATCTGCTTCCGTATAGCAAGGTACTCCTCTTAGCTTGTCGGTAATAATCTTCATGAAATTTGTAGGCTGATACTCTGTGGCGCGTGGATTATCTGTCCAATCAGGTTGTATCATATTCATGTTTCTGCCATCTCCATTCCAAGCCCAACCAAAAAGCGGCCAATCATTGACGTAGCATTCATCAATAATGGAACACCAGTCTGCACCACCAGTAGCCGTATCACAAAATTCTCCAACCATACACTCTGCACCTGTAGCATCCAGGTATGAAAGATCTTCATGAGAGAGCCAACGATTCTGTTCTATATTGAAGGCGCTAGTGTACACATGAATGGAATAGATGATTTCTTTATCTGTCAAAAAGGGATATGCATCTGCGGCTATCTTAGTAGCCTGACCCCAGCCAGGAGCATCTATTATAATCTTGCCAGGGTAGAAAGGTCTAATGATGCCTATGGCTTCATTGTAGGCATCAGCATAGTTTTGAGGGCTAATGTCATGACTGCCCCATTCATTCATTAGATTGATAATGATAGGACCAGAGCTAGTCAGATTTTGGTAATTATCCTCCCACCAATGGGCGGCATTTAGCAATTCTTGTGGGTCATCCGAACCTAGCTTTTGTGAATCGTGATAAGTGGCAATCACTTGATAACCGTTTTCATGCGCTTCACGAATCCAACGCGCAGCTTGATGCGCGATAAAGGGTTCTATTTCTATTCGGACGGCTTCTATTTCAGGGTACTCTTTCATGAGTTCCCAGCCCAAGTTAACTCTTCCTCCATTGTAGTAAGAAGCTTGAATATTAACCCCGTTTTTTATTTGAGAAATTTGACAGAAAGAGGTATTAGCCATCAGTAGCACGGCAAACAATATTGTTCGCTGTATGCTTAATTGAAATATGTGATGACTTTTAATGATCAAGGGCAAAATTTAATTTAAATAATCAGATTCTATCGATTACCTAAAATAACCATTTTGGACGAATAAAAGTTGGGGAGGCTTTAATATTTGCTTTAAAAGTGCCCATTCCGACAAGTTTGGAGCTATTTAATGCCATTTGTAGTATAAAATGGCGTGCAAGATTTCAAATGGTATAGGATCTCTGTACGATAGCCTTTAAATGCTTATGGAAATAGTTGATAAGTTACTTTTATCTTAATCTTATAGCAAGATACCACAATCGAAAAACCGTGATAAGGATGGTAAGGAATCGTGCTGATAGAGACTGGAACGCAGTGGAGGTCGAAAGAAGTGCGATGTGCTCAGACTATCTTTTTCGATAGTCGGAGTACCGTAGCGCCAGCGCAGTCCTGGACAGCCTGGGTCCTGTGCGCTGATTGGAGGTGTAGGGGAGAGGACATCACCCAAAAAATGATAAAAGGAACAAATTACTTATCTAAAGTGATCTTACTCAATGATTTTAGTTACTCTTCTTACCACATCTGCGGCTTGCGTATAGCCATTGGAAATTAAAGTGTAGTTACCGTCTTTGAGCAATACCATACTTGGAAATCCACGGACACCTAATTCTTGTGATTCGATAAAGTCTTGCTTCGTCAAAACTTTCATGTCCTCAGAATGAAATGCAGTATCAAATGCGTCCTTGTTGATGCCATATTTGTCGAGTAAATAATGATAATTTTTTGCAATGTTAGTATGCGTATTCTTTACATAAAACATTTTTTGTACATCTTTGAAAAAATCTAGTTCCGACTCAGGCTGCAAATGTCGCACTACAAGCACGGCTCTACTTGGGGGCTCGGTGTCATAAATAAATTCTGGATCATCTAAAATCGTATAATTAAATGGTTGGCTGCTCGCTTCATTGACTTGCTCCCAGTGCTCTTTGAGAAAATTTTTCATGATACTGATGTGTTCCGTATTGTATGGACGCAAACCTCCCATGAGCACTTTCAGTTCTACTTTGTTTTCTAATAGCTCTGCCGCTTCGCTTAGTTCTGGAGTAAAACCATAGCACCAAGAACACATAGGGTCTCCAATATAAATTAGAGTTGGTTTATCTTGTGCGGTAC
>JALZVN010000234.1 GCA_023299965.1 Saprospiraceae bacterium
AGATTACATAAGGCAAACTAAAAGCATCTTTAATTTTCACTTGAAGATGGGAACCAAATTCTAGTTTTTAAACAAGCTGATTTTTTCCTTGAAGGTAGATATTAATGGTACTTCCTTGGGCATGCCACTCCACTCGCTGAAATACCACACCCATCCTAGCCGGTGCTTCTTTCAGCTCTTTTCGTGTCGGGCTATTCAGCACTGCGCTTTGCTCCGGTCCTTTCCTACCCGCCAAGCTGGGCTAGGACATCCCGAAAAAAATCGGGATTGCTTACTATCCCTCATGCGTTTTAAACCGAAGATTTATACCAATGGAATTATAAAATTATGCACATATTTAGATACAAATGGTATTAGGTACTAACCCTTTCCCTACTAATCTAACTCCCTTATAAATAAAACCATCCAAAACGACAAAAGCCTGTCTCCAATTGGAAACAGGCTTTTGTATTCTTAAAAAGAAAGGTGCAGATTACTTATTCGCAATCACCAACTCCTTTGTAAATTTCTCGCCATTCAATGTCATTTCTACTAAGTAGATGCCAGATGGTTGACCAAAAATATTGATTTCTTCTTCGTAGTATCCTTCGAAGTCAAGTTTATCTTGCTCCATGATCATCTTACCAGATAGATCGTATACTTTAATATTCAATTCACCTTTGCTATCGTTCTCAAAAGTCAACTTTGTAAGTCCTTGACTTGGATTTGGGAACATCTCAAATGCGGCAGTATTGCTTAGAGAAGTAATATTTTGTTGCACAGGTACTGTAGCTATTGCACAAGTTTCCCAAGTGATTAGGTGCTGATCTCTTGATCCGACTATCAAATCTTGCTTTTGCACCTCGGCTCCACCATCATAAGTGACTTCGATTTGCTCTCCAACTTTTAATTTGGATACCGCTATCTTAAGATCACATGTTGATCTGATTTCTTTATTATTTATATAAGAGATAACATCCCCAGCTTCTAAAGATGTTTTGCTTGCAGCAGTGCCATCGACTATTCTTTCTAGTAATACTCCACTAAAATCATCCATACCTATGCTTGCAATCCCGATAAACGGTTTAGTGGTAGTGGATTTAGTTTGGCAGAACGAAGCGTTTGCAGCATTATCGATCTTACGACTATCAAATTTGATTCTAGTAAGTTCAAGTTCTCCGCTCACTAGACCATTGACGATAATATCGCCTTTAGAGATATTCTCATTGATATAAGCAGTCATATCAAAATCTGCGGCTTTTTGACCGTCATATCTTGTAACCACTTTTTCTGTACCATTTTCAGGCATTAGCTTAACTTCCACATACTGATCCACTTGTTGTGCTGAAATAGAGGCACTTGACAAGATCAATCCTGAAATGGCAAGAGATAATTTGTTGATACTTTTAAACATTTAACCTTATTTGTGTTTGAAAAAAAATTCGTTGTCATAGCTACCGTTGTAGCATAATCTTCATTTCATTTGTATTATATTGGATTGTTTCATACTACCATCCTAAGACGGCATTCAGCTGTGTGGTTTGCAGTAGCTTCGCAATATAAGAAGCATAAATCAAGCCATATGAAGCTAAAAGCGACAGATCGGTTAAAAAGGAGTAATTTTTAGTAGGAAATTGTCTTTAGTATATCTTTGTACTCTTTGGACGAAAGATTATACAAGAAAAGACACTTTTAGATAACAAAAGTTTTGCAAAACGACATTTTAACCTATTGTTAAGAAATATAAAATCCTAGGCTTAATTAGACTTAGTCTAAATAAAAATACTATCTTGCATACAAACTAACAGTAATGCACTTAAGTTCAATAAATTCAATGCCTTCAGCTGGTATCCCCATTGTATGTATTGACAATGGTTATTTTGGCTTGCCTGTTCTGCAATATGAGATGAAAAAAAAATGCTGCAAGAAATTCAAAAAAGGTAAGCGTTGCAAGAAGTGTCCTAATAGATAAATACATTTTTCAACTCCTTTTACTGTGATCTTATTACGTTTTCAGAGTATAAGCCCCCCTCCTCTAGTTTACCTTCCATCCTAAAAATGTTAATCTCCTAATCAATGGTTTGGCAATAAAGGCTAAATTGATATATATTAAATCAAAGCAAAGGGAATCTTGCTGTAAAATACATTGGTAATCAGCAATAACAACTAAAGTGACTATCCGCATATTGTACACCAATCTATCATGGCAATAATAATCAACCTAGTGCTGAAAGCACGTTACAAAACAGCGATGTGTGAAACCCATTGTATATAAGTACCTTACAGAAGTGCTGAAAGTACGACACAGAATCACCAACACATGTAGCGTACTTTCAGCACTTGCTAAGCTCGCTATACTGTAATAGGGTTCCCCGAAGCGAGTTCAGGGCAGGCTTTCCAGGAGCATGAAAACTTATTCAAAAGGTGAAATTTCATATCCTATTCCGAGAAGATTGATAATCTATTTTGGTGTACCACAAACGGATAGTCCGTTAAACTAAATCGGATCTAGTATCTCACAAAAATTAGCGAACTATCTCTAACTATAGAGTGAGTACTGCTAACCGATGTCATTATAAACATGATTTTGCTTTAAAATTGGCAAGATTTTCTAGAGGCATTGACCTCTTTTCAAATTTCTGTTTAGTACAGTTTCATGTCTTAATTAAGAAAAGATCTTTTTGAGTGAGGGATCGAAAGGGCGACGAGGTACGAGTCGGTACAGGCGTATGGTTCCGAATGGGGCATGCTTGGTGGGGATGCGTTTTTTTCGGGACCATTCGACAGGACGGGAGCGATAGCGCACCCCGAAAGAAGCCCGACAGTGACCATGACTTTTTCAGTCATGCGTCAGTGGCACTCCCAAATCATCGAAAACACATTACAAAGTAAATATCCCTTTTGGAGTTTCTAGCGTAAGTTTTAGAGATGATTCATTGGCGGTGTAAACCTCCAGTGGACAAGCGAGTTTTTCTAGAAGCTTTTTTAGAAGATCGCTTTCAGAGTGTTCTATACTAAATGACTTAATCTTGCATTGGAGGGGCAATTCTGCAGTAGGATGGACCGAATTTTTCCAATCTATGAGGAAGGGAGCTGGCTCTACTTCCGGTGCTGGCATCGAA
>JALZVN010000235.1 GCA_023299965.1 Saprospiraceae bacterium
TCACCAGGTATTTACACTATTACCGCCATGGATGCCAATGATTGTACAGTGGAGTCTACGGTTGAGATTCTGGAGCCGGATATGTTGAACCTCGATTTTGAGTTGACACCAGATGGCGACTTGATGGGCCTTGTGTTTGGAGGTGTGCCTCCATACACCTATCAGTGGAGCACAGGTTCAGACAGTGTGATTTTAGTAGATCCACTGTTCAATTTCCCGTACACCTTGACTATTACTGATGCTAATGATTGCATGAGTACTTTAGACATTATGCTGCAGACTAACGCAGTCGGAGGTATAGAAACTGCGGAATTGAATGTTTATCCAAACCCTACAAGTGATATAGTTGTTATCCATCAAGAAGGCATCATTGGAGCTATAGGTGATATTAAGTTGGTCGATGTACAAGGTCGAGTACTCACTGTAAATCATACTGTGCAAGATAAAGATCACGTCCGGCTCGATATGAGATCCTTGCCATCGGGCATTTACTTTCTATCTCTTATGTTGGACGATAAGTTATACCATCAAAAGGTGATTGTTCACTAGGTAGATTTTTTGGGCATACCCTAGGGACATCATCATACTTCTTTCAGTCGTATGATGATGTCCCTAGGTCGGGCTCTCCATGACTCCGCGTTCGCTTCGGTCCTTTGCTCGCGGCACCAATCCTTCACACGGACTACACGCGCCATATCTTGACTGTTCGCTTCCAGCTTCAGTCAAGACATGACGAGTGTCTCATTCCTATCCCTTATGCAAAAAGATTTAGGCGGAAAGACTTTATGCCGGACCTGAAATTGAAGAATATATATTTACATCCGAATCCTGTGCGGCAAATTTATAGTCTAATATTATTTTAAACTACAAATGGTATTACTTACTCATAAGTGAAGGCTGGTATAGGAGACCTTTTTATGAGGAGATAGTGAATCAGTTTAAATCCGTAAAAACTAATTAGCGGTAGTTTTTTTTCTTCCTATTGACTTTGTAGTTTTAGATTATATATATGATATTCAATTGACTTTCATTAAGAATGTAGAGTTGGTGCTCTAATTATTCCTGAATCTATATTCCCTGAATCTAAAATAAATATATACGAACTGTAGCGAATCCTTTCATATTTACATCTTATAGATATACAATTAATTAGGTCATCAAAATCAAATTGCAATGAAAAATCAAATTTTATATTTATGCTTGTTGTTATTATGTATTTTTTCTTGTAGAGATGAGATAAATGAATTTACGACTACAATTGACGAATCTCCTCCTTTAGTTCTTGTAGAAACTAGAGTTATGGGTCGAGTTGTAGATGATGCAGGAGACCCAGTTTCCAATGCAAGTGTTCGCTTAGGTTCCCATACAATTCTTTCTGGTGCTGATGGTTTTTTTGAGTTTGATGAGTTAGCTTTTCAAAAATCAGGGGATGTTGTATCTGCAGATGTTCCGGGCTTTTTTAAAGGAGTCAGTCAATCCAGTTTTCAGGCAGCAGGGCAAAGCTTTGTAGAAGTTCGAATGTTGGCAAAAGGGGAGCCTGATATTGTGGCTTCAACCACGGATGCTAGTATTGTTAAACCTAATGGTATGGAGATTAGTATCCCAGCAAATAGTATTGTAGATAGTAATGGTAATAGGTATGAAGGGAATGTAATGGTGTTTTCAAAATGGATTGATCCTACGGATGAAAATATAGGTGGTATAATGCCAGGTTCCTTAATAGCGCTCGATCAAAATAATAAGGATGTTGTATTAGCGACCTATGGCATGTTGGCTTTAGAGCTAGAAGGAGATGGTGGAGAACTGTTATCCTTAGCCGAGGGTTCAAGGGCTGAAGCAAGTATTCCGATCCCAGATGAATTGATAATGGATGCTCCAGATGAAATGCCTTTATGGGAATATGATTTGGAAGAAGGCAAATGGTTTGAAGAGGGCAAATGTACTAAAAAGGGAAGTTCTTATAACTTTCCTGTGTCAGGAACGGGATACTGGAATTGTGATATTCCTTTGGAAAGTATATGTTTATCCATGCAGGTATTCAATGAAGATTTATCTTTTGCACCCTTTGTAAAGGTGGTAGTTGAAGATCTTACAGACAACTTTATATATTGGGGGTATACAGATATGAATGGTTTTCTCTGTGGTTCAGTACCTCAATCTGCGCCTCTAAAATTGACTATTTTAGATCACTGTGACAATGTGATTTATATGGAGGAAATAGGAGTGTTCGATGATGATACTGCTTTGGAAGATATCATTCTTGAGACAAACTTAGAGGAGTTTCTTTTTAATGTCAAAGGCACTCTTTCTAATTGCATACAGACAGACGTTCCTAATGGTCATCTAGGGGTGCGTTACCCTGGAACATTGCAAATATTTCCTTTCTCAGATGGCGTTTTTGATGTAAATCTAGGTTTGATATGTACAAGTTTTCCAGAAGTGGAGTTCACTTTATACAGTAATAGTGAACCTAGTGCTACATTAATGGAAACAGTTTTCGTTTTTGAAGATGTAGATCTAGGTGCATTACAGAGTTGTGAAGACTTAGAAGACTCTTTTGTTTTCGAAGTTGATGGATCAAATTTGTTTGCTTCTCCTACTCAATATTACTTGAGGTCAAATCAAGTAACAGATTGGATGGTACTTGAGGGCTTAAGTGGTTCGGGTAAAATAACAATTGAATTGAGAGATTATCAAGGGGTAGGAGTATATAACGAAAACGCGTTTTGTGATATAGTGGGTGGTGCTTTAGAGCCACGATTCGAAGAACTAGAAGGCTCAAGTCCAAGTATTCAAGTTGAAGTGACCGTGGATGATGGGACTTTCATAGAGGGTAATTTTTCTGGGATCTTAGATAATGAATTAGGAGAGGAAAAGTCTATTTCTGGAACTTTTAAAGTAAGAAAGGCACCATGAGAAAAAAGCTGATTAATAAATGTAAAAATCTAGAAAGAAAAGCACAGAGAGAGATGGTTGACCATCTCTCTCCATTTTTGTTTCCAATATGTAGGCGCTATGCTTCTAATTTTGAGGACGCTAAGGATCTGTTACAAGAATCGTTAATTTCTATATTTAATAATATGCATAAATGTCATAGTGAAGAAGTGATTCCCTTCAAAAGCTGGTGCAAGAAAATAACCATTAATACTGCACTAGGGAATATTAGAAAACGGAATAATCCTATTGACAGTTTTCAAGAAAGCAATGCTAAAGAAAATAATTTGCCGTCAATATATAGTAAACTAAATACAGAGGATATTTTGAAGATGTTAAATTTTTTTCCAGAAAGGCATAGGGATGTATTTAATTTATTCATTTTAGATGGCTATACTCATAAAGAAATATCAGAACTATTATAGATAAAAGAAAGTAGCTCGAGAACCTTTCTGACAAGAGCTATAAGTGCATTGCAAAATATGATTAAAAATGAATCTAACCCGATTGGTAACAAGAGGAGTGAAACCTTATAGAATAGTGCTGCGACTACAGTTATTAGCTAATGTGTAATAGTTGAAAAAATGAAAAAAAATAACTTAGAAAATAAAATAAAAGACTCTTTGGATGGATATGAATTTCATTTAGATCATGATGAAATTTGGCAAAATATAGAGCCTGAATTAAAGAAAAAGAAGAAAAGAAGATTCTTTTTTATTTGGTTCTTAGGGAGTGCTATGTTACTAGGAGTCTTGCTCAAATATGTAAATATGGATACTGGTGGAACATCCATTTTGGTAGAGAAAGTAATCACAGAAAAGGATATTAAGGAGGTTTCTGTACTACCTAATCATGAGGATGAAATAGAATAAGCAATAAAACCAATAGAGACTCCTATGACAAAGTCTATTTCTTCAAAGAAGAAACGGAATAGTAGTACTAATAAAGTAAAAGTGGAAATAGCTTTAATTCAAATAAAGTGGAGTATACCTTACAGTCTGATGAGTTAAGCCCATCTAGCCAGACATTTGAAAAAAGTACCCAGAATGTACTTCAGCATGCTATTTTAGAAGAGCTTGTTCAATTTGCGGTTGAGGATGAAAATGATACAACAATAGAATTGGAGCAAAGCAATGAATCAATAGAAGATGAAGGTGCAACGGAAGCTGAAAGTATCTCTGGAGAAGTTGAGGACCTGGCTATTGAAGATGATACTTTGGACGAGCAAAAATTTAAAAGTAACACGTCGAAGAAAAAAGTAAAAGTTGCTAAGAAGGGTAAAAAGAAAGCTGCGGCAAAGAAAAGAAAAAAGGTAAATAGTGAATCGGATGAAAAATCTAAAAAAGTAAGATTAAGACGTTCAAGAAGGAAGGTAACATATTATGCTCAGCCTTCATTATCTTATATCCTTCCTATAAGTTCTTTGAATTTAAGAGACGCAGAACTAAATAATGCCTTGCAAATACTAAAAGACACGGAAACTCAATTGGAAGCGTTCGGTGTAGGATTTAATGTATATCGACAATCACGCAATGGATTCATTATAGTAGCTGGGATTGAGTATCAAAGATTAAATAGAAGAGTAAATCTTGTAAATGAAACGGAACAAGTAGAAATCAGACAAGGGGTTGTTACAATTACAGAAGATAGTCAAGGGCAAATTATAGATCAAGAGTTGGGTCCTAAAGAGATAGTAAGAAGAACTATTGAAGAGCAACGGATATACAATCATCATATTTTTGTCAATATTCCTGTAGGGGTAGGTAAAGTTTGGGAGAATCGAAAATATGATTTTAAATTATTAGGTGGACTTGATTTCAATATTTACCACAATTTTAAAGGGACTATTAAGGACACTAATAGAGATATTAGCATTTTAAGAAGAACTAGTGACTCTTATGAAAGGGTATTTAATAAGAAAACTGGTGTAGGAATATGGTTGAGCTCCGAGTTTGCGAAGCCTATTAATGAAAAAACACTACTCTGGATTGCCCCAAGAATTCAAATACCTTTTTCTGATGTGAACTTAAGTGAGTATGCCCTAAAACAAAAATATTTCAATTTTAATTTATCTATTGGTGTAAGTCTAATGTTGAAGTAAATAATTTTATTTTAAAATTTTCCAGACTTGTTTACTCTTGCAGCTTTGGAAACTAAAAGAATAGTCATCTTCCATTTTAGGGAGGTGGCTTTCTTGGTTTTACTCTAAGTTGAGACAGCTGGAGTTCGAGATAATTAGGGAGATACCTTTTAAATTTTGGATTAAAAGAATGTAATCCAGTGATTTTTGTGTCTTAGATTATAGTCTTAATCCTAGAAATCAAAAATAAGAAAAGTGAAATCATACTGTTGATATTAGGCTTGGTTCTAACTGTTGGAAACATCTACAACCAGTGCGTTATTAATACCCGAGCAGGTAAAAATGTTTGTCTGGATGAAAATGAAAATGGAATACAATTAGAGGGTGAAGTGATTAATGGTGATGTTGTACAAACTAAATTGGAGTCCCTTTTTTTTGAGTCCTCGTTAAATCAAATTTACTATACATCTTCTATGTTGTCCGATACAGCAATTTTAGATTCTAATATAGAATGGCATCCTGAAAGAACAAAGATTCAATCTTATATAAGTAGTGGCAAACTTACCCTCTAAAAAGTATTTGGTTTTTATTTGATTTTGTACAACTTTATCTTTCTCTTTGGTTTTATATTGATATGACATTATATATCCTCGCCCAGTAGAAAGAAGGGCTCCATGAAGACACAGAAATTACTCAAGAGATTTAATAGGAAAGCAGATGAATGGTTGCGTGACCTCCAAGCAATGGATGAAAAATTTATACGTATAAGACCATCTGAAAATTTTTGGTCCTACTCGGAAGTATATGATCACGTTATGCGTGTAACAAGGAGTTATCAAATTCCCAATCTGAAATTAAGTCTATCTGATTTAGCCACCAGAAAGAAAAGAAAAAATAAATACGGCTTTGCCATCTTCAACCTAGGTATTAGGAAGAATGTCAAAATGAAAATGGAAGAGTTTCCAAAACCTATCGCAGAGTCCTTTACTCCAGTGAAACGAAGCAAAGAGGAGCTTGTTAAAGATTTTTTGTTATTTGTAAAGGA
>JALZVN010000236.1 GCA_023299965.1 Saprospiraceae bacterium
TTTCTACTCTATACAGACCTCCTCCATTATTTGAAAAATAAAGCTCATCTGTGTTAGCGCCAAATGAAGCACCAAAGCTTTCGGCTCCGAAATTTAGGGCAGTATTTATATTTGTTATGTTTATTGTTGAAGTATTTACAGCCCAAGTATATAATTTAAGTACATTTCCGGTTACTTCTATACCATAGGCAACTCCATTTATTATCGTAAAATCGGAGGGTGCCCAGGCTCGTAAACTAACAGTACTAGCGGTATTTGTACCAATATTATAAATAAGAGCTCGCCTTTTAGTAGTACTTATTCCAAAATAAATATTATTGTAAACATCTCCTGCGTTTAGACTAAATTGCTGATCCCTTGTAGTATTGTCATATGCAAGAGTTATTTTTCCGGTTTTTGGATCAATACTTATTATGTCACCAAAGTTGAGAGTTGCTCCATTTTGATCAGTCCCTACATTAGCTTTAGAATTCATGGTTGCATACAGTAAACCATCTTGACTGTTGAAGCCTAGGCCATTGTAGACAAAAGATTGTTTGTTACCAATAGGGATATAATTGCCATCAGCATTAGTATAGTCTAAGATTAGAAGCTCTCCAGATATGACCTGAAAAAAACCAATAGGGCAAGATTCGTCAGGTCCCTGGACTTCTATGGCGTCAATTATCCCATCGTTATCATCATCAAAGTCGTCAGCATTGTCAATTCCATCATTGTCATTGTCTTGTCCGAATACAGTACTGGGACTAGCCAACAAGCAAACCATACAAAGAAATAAATACTTCATAATGATAGATTGATGACATTGTATAAACTTGTCGCACATAAGAATTTTTTTGGGACGTATTATTTGTAAATATTTTATCAAAAAAAATAATGGAACTTAGTCTAACTATTTGCCATATTTGTAATGGCAATATTCGTACCTACATGCGATCACAAAACCGTGACTATGAATGTTATGTATGCAGCAGTCAGTAGGGTGAAACGTGTTAGGAAAAAGTTGAAAATGGAAGGGTGGATGTAGTTTTTTTCCTAGAGGTTGATAGGCTTGTAGTTAAGCATATTTTTTATCTGCATACAAAGACAAAATTGAATATTTGAAGCAATTTATACATTGTTGAATATCGCAATGTGTAAAATTATCTTGTGACATTTCTTTTAATAAAAATTTGAGAATTTCTCTGGAAGGATACAATATCTAAAATGTGGATGATCGTTTCACACTTAATAGAGGGGGCATAAAAGAGGAGTATTGTGATAAATTACACTTCTAGTGTTGTCAGTATATGGTGTCTCCCTGATAGACTGTTATACCATTTGTAGTTTGAGATGACAGACAAGATTGTAGATATTAATTGATTGAGATGGAGTCGAAAAAAAACGCGCTTAACGTCTTAGCTAGTTGGATAAGTTACTTGAGATGCTAGTTTGTGCAGAAGCAAAGAAAAGCGGCAATACTATTGCTAGTATTGCCGCCTTTTTAATCAAACTATTAAATCTTGTATTATGAATCGTTGATTACTTAACATCCTCTGGTGCTAATTTAAAAAATTCAATAAAACTGCTAGGGTTGGTAACTACTCCACGTTCAGAGATCAACGTGATGTCTATATTTCTATTTTTTGCTTTGAAAGCAAAATCTTCTAGTATTTCTATAATGTCGTTGTCTAGGTATCTAGTCTTACGAACATCCAATTCTAAAAATGAATTTTCTGGTAAACTATCTAATTCGTTTAGGATAGCCCCTTTGTTGAAGAATGTTACCTCTTCAGCAAAGGTCATTTTCACTTTGCTCTTTCCGTCACTGTTATCTTCCATGTGGAGGAAGTGCGAATTTTGGTAAGACTTGTATAGGATAATCAAAATCCCTACACTAAGACCTAGTCCGATTCCTACTAGTAAGTCTGTAAATATGATACCGAGTACGGTCACGATAAATGGTAAGAATTGCTTTATCCCCAAACCATACATTACCTTGAATAAGGCTGGCTTTGCTAATTTGAAACCTACTATCAATAATATTGCTGCTAATACGGATAAAGGAATCATATTCAACAATCCTGGTATCAACAATACTGAGATAATCAAGAAAAAACCGTGTATGATAGCTGCTGCTTTTGTTTTACCTCCTGACTGAATATTGGCAGACGATCTAACTATAACTTGTGTTATTGGTAGCCCACCGATTAGCCCAGATATAATGTTTCCTGTTCCTTGAGCCATCAGCTCTCTATTGGTTGGGGTTACTCTCTTTTCTGGATCTAATTTATCAGTTGCTTCCACACAAAGTAATGTTTCCAAACTTGCTACTAAGGCAATGGTAAATGCAGTTACCCAAACCGCTGGGTTAGTGATTGCTGAAAAATTAGGGAAAGTAAATTGTCCTAAGAAAGAACTGAAATTAGAAGGAGTAGGTACGCTTACCAGGTGACTGTCTGAGATGCCCCACGCTGTTCCTTTTGTTACATTATAATAAACTATACCTAATACTACTGCTACCAATGGACCTTGTATTAGTTTGAATATTTTTCCTTTACTAGAAAGTACTTTGTCCCACAAAAGTAAAATCGCTAAACTTACTATAGCAATGATAGTAGGTCCAATACTGATATTTTTAAATATCATAAACAACTCTGAAAAAGTATTCTGTCCATCTGCTTGATTGAAAGCAAAGTCTCCTTCGGCTACTACGTCATATCCAAAAAAGTGTGGAATTTGCTTTAAAATAATGATAATACCTATACCTGTGAGCATCCCTTTGATCACTGAGGAGGGAAAATAGTATCCAATAACACCCGCTTTCAAAACACCAAATAATACTTGGATGACTCCACCTAATACTACAGCTACTAAGAAGTTTTCAAAACCACCTAAGGCGCCAATTGATGTCAAAACGATTGCTGCTAGACCTGCTGCAGGACCACTAACTCCAATATGAGATCCACTCAAGACACCTACTATGATACCACCAATGATACCTGCTATAAGACCTGAGAATAATGGAGCTCCACTGGCAAGTGCGATACCCAGACATAGTGGCAGTGCCACAAAAAATACGACTATACTAGCCGGTATATCCGCTTTTAAATTCTCTAAAAAGGAAGCGTTATTTAAATCACTCATTGTTAATAAATATATATAATGGTTTGATAAATAGTAAATAGACTGGACGCATATACCTCTCGATGCGGAGAAAATAGTCCAAAATTATATGATGATAAAGTAAAGTCTAGATTAGGTACGTTCTGGAGGAGGAGTGACTACTTCTCTGGAAGCTTGTTGTGATATATCTATATGAAGGAAGATGTCCTGCTTTAGGTAAGCATGCTGTACAGCTATTCTGTGATCAGTCTTGATTTGGAGATTCTGGTTGGAGTCGTTTTCCTTAGAATCGGTTTCCGTTTCTCCATCAGCACCGCTGTCTAATAAACATATATCATAGTGTTGATGCAGTAGCGCACTGCCGATAGCCTCTCCAGCTAGGACAAATGTCAACAAAATCACTATAAATAGACTGTTTTTCATGTATTTCACTCTGTCGCTGCAAATATATCAATTATGACAGTAATGCTATCATAAACAGCGTAAATGATATTTTTGTTTATTTATTTACCTTATTTTTGATCTAAATTGTCGCATGGAAATTAAATTTGATTTAAACGAAAGTCTTTATCTCAGAGACCCACAAAACACTGATCTGGGCAAAAAGATAATAGAGTTTGCTATCATTTTGATAGATGAACTTGGTTTTGAGTCGTTTACATTCAAAAAATTGGCTGCGAAGATATCCTCTACTGAGAAATCAATCTACAGATACTTTGAAAACAAGCATTATTTACTGCTTTTTCTGACATCCTGGTATTGGGAATGGGTGCATTTTCTAATCGAGATTAATATCAAAAATGTTAGTTCTGGGCAAGAGCGCCTCAAGATAGCCATCAAATATCTGGTCCTTGCTACGGCCGAAAACCCTATGAACAAGTATATCAATGAGAATTTGCTACATAAGCTGGTTATCAAAGAAGGCGGTAAGGCGTATCATATCAATGAAGTAGATGATGAAAATAAGGCAGGTATGTTTCATTCCTACAAAGTCTTGGTAAAGGTGGTTGCAGATATCATCATAAGCATTGAACCCAAGTTTCCATACAGCGATAGCCTTGCGAGCAATTTGTTTGAAATGGCCAATAATCAAATCTACTTTGCAGAGCATCTTCCTCGATTAACTAGTCTGAAGTCAGGTAAAAAAATGGACGATGATCTGATCAATATGCTGTGCTATTTTACGGATCGTTTGCTTAAGAAAGAAAAATAGTTTTATTTTTTGGACTAGGGGTAGTAGCCAGCGCCAGCTCTGCTGGGGAGACCGTGATTGGCGTCAAGGCGAGTAGTAAGGGCCGAGCGAACAGCGAGTGGCGAATGACCCGACCTATGGGCAGCGCTATTTTCTGCGATGCACATAGGGAGTCCCCAACTCACCTTATAGAAGTACTTGGGTTTAATTATTGGGTGGATTGATCGCTACAATGATGTACTGAAATTTTAAAGAATGATCGTCCGAAAGCGTTCTTTTGAAACCCGCTGAGTCTACAATGTCTTCCATCTCGAATAAAGGTAGTCGTTCGGCGCGCCTGGGAAAAGCTTTCGGAATTTCTTTCATTTTGTAGTCTAAGATCACTAGTCGACCTCCTACGGGCATGTTCTTACGTAGCTTCATAAGGTACCCTTTTTTGTCATCGATATAGGTCAGAGTACTCGCTATCAAAACGACATCTACTATCTGATCTCCAAGTTGCGGATCGTCAGGCTGGACTAATTTAGTTTCTATTTTTTTATAGCTTTCTGTATTTGCTTCTTTGTTCATCCAGTCGATGGCTTCCTCATCAATGTCCAAGGCAAGTACTTTCTCTACTTTCGTATGGGTAGCTGCAATAAAGCTAAAGTAACCAATCGGTCCTGCGCCAATATCGACCATCGTCTTACCTTCCAAATTGCCTAGATGTTGGATCACCAATTCAGGTCTCTGCCAGAGACTACGATTGGCACTAGCATAGATATTATCTTCAAATCCCGTGATGTCCTTGATAGGATTTTCTACACCTATCTCAGTTTCTGAATCGTGGTGGTGATTTTTGTCCGAATGCTGATGAGAATGACCATGGGTCTGTTCTATTGGATAGCGTTTGCCAGGTCCTAAGCTATTGTCACAAGAGGCAATAAAAAACAGCAGGCATATAAGGAGAAGGTTTTTCATACGTTCTACAAATATACAAGACTATTTCTATCCTTTTTTAGAAATATTGAAATTGATATTTGAGAAAGGAGCTGTTTTTCCTATATTGTTATAGGTTTTTATACGCCAAATAAATAACTATTAGATTGTAACCGTACTATAGATATGAACCGCTTTTTTCCTTTTATTTTATTGTTTTGCATTGGTATTCTTGCACAATCGTGTAATAAGTATCCTGCTATGTATGCTAATGGGAAATATAGAGCGGTGATTAGAGGTCTTCAAAAAAAGGCTAGTAAGGCAAGGCTTTCCGCAGAGCAGATAGTCATACTGGAAAAAGCGATTAGTCAGGATCTCAAAGATGAAGAAAAATACCTCAATACGAATCTATCTTCTGATCGATTTGAACGATGGAAAAAAGGCTTTATCTACTTGGATGAATTGGTAAACAAACAAATCAAATATAGTAAGATAAAACAAGTCAATGCGAATAATATTAAATTTGTAAATATTGAGTATTGGGATGAAGCCTTCGGGGATAGATTGTATACCCACCACTTGAATGAATATGCTGAACTATATGAGAAATTTTTGGAGACTGGTGACAAGAATCTTGCTAAGGAGGCTTATGCACAAATGGAACTGGTAGCTTATTTTGATCGGAGTTGGCTCAATACAGATAGTTTATTGAGTGAATTGGTGGTGCAGGGGAGACGCAAATTTGAAGTGCAATTGGTCGATAAATCTGATAGTGATTTGGACCTGACTGAGCTAAAGTCAAATTTGATATTTTTGGATAATAAATGGTCAGAGTTTGCTGAAGAAGGCCCATATGATTATACCATAAAAATAACCTTGACCCAATTGGAAAAAGAGAATTGGAATACGCTTTCTCAGCAAGAATACTCTAATGTAGAGATCACAGGATATGATGCCCAAGCAGATGAAAATGGAGATGTAGTACAGGTGCCGATCACAGAAACGTATACTGCATTGGTACATGAGACTTTACTTTACTATCTCGTAAATGCTGAAGTAGAAGTCGAAATATTTTCTACTGAAAAAAATAAAAGGGTAGCTTTTGATTCATATACAGCTGAAGCGGTTGAGCCAAAATTATCGGTGTATTATCTAAGTGGAGATTTAAGAGCGATCCCAACAGACATTGACATTACTGAAGGAGACCTCAATACGAGTATCCAAAATTTTGATTATACCAATTTGGTGTCGGAAGTGCTGGAAAAACTCAGTAAGCAAGCAAAGTCGCTCGTTGAGGGGTATTAAGAATTTTCAGTAAAGTACAGTATGCTATAAAGCGTAAATGCTGCTAAATATTTTCTCTATCTCTCTCACTACCGGACGACTCTTTCCGGCATAATTATTAATAATCACAGAAAACGCAATGGTACGACCAGATTGCGTTTCTATATATCCTGTGTAACTGCGCACTCGTTCCATGCTGCCTGACTTTCCATATAGATGCCCGGCAATGGGGCTGTTCTTCATCATATATTGAAGCGTTCCTTGGCGTCCGATGATGGCAAGGCTATTTTTGTAGACTGGATATAGCGATGTTTGGCTATACATGCTACTTAAGAATGCGGTAAACTGGCTGCTGCTGATCCCATTGCGTGGTGACATGCCGCTACCATCTACCATATATAATCCATCTGTAGAGATGCCCTTTGACTGGAGATGATTGTAGATTGTGTTGATTCCGTTTTTGGTAGATCCGGGCTTGCCATTTTCTTCGACCGCAATCGTCTTGAGTAGAGCCTCCGCATAGAGATTTATACTTTTTCTATTGGTCTCCGTGATTATATCTTTTAGCGAAGGGGAGCGATGCATCGCTACTTGTTTCGCTTGAGATAAGGAAGGCGATTGAAACGTATAGGCAGCTGCTTGAGCGACATCAATGTTTCTTTCTTTTAATGCATTTTGTAATAGTTGGGCTGCTACCAATGGCGGCTCAGGCATACTGCCTTTAATTTTGAAAGTAGAACTTCCCGATGGGATACTACCACGTATAAATTTTTGATATCCATAAGGGCCTCCATAGATATAGGCATTGTCTCCAGAAGTAGATGAGCCAGAGGTTAGTTCGTTGACAAACCGCAAGCCTGGAATTTCAGGATCTGTTCCACAGCAGGTAGGAGGGGCTCCTTTTTTAGGATTTTGATCTAAAAATAAATCGTAATAATTTTCTCTAATGTTCAATCCCCATACTCCACTAGCATAGTAATTACCCAGGTCGTAATAGGGCCAAGAGTCTCCCACTGGAGCAGTGTCAAAGACATCGGAGATAGCTAAGACACCACCTGAAAATTGACTTGTACCTGTTTTGGCTACAGCATCCGCAAGCTTCAACATCAAGGTCGGAGTCGTATCAGTATAGTCGCTCTTAGGTGCACCGAGCGTGGGGTCGCCGCTTCCTATGAAATATACGTTTTGATTATCAATGAGGATCTTAGTTTCATATCTGTAATCAGCGCCTAGCTTTTCCAAGGCTACACCTGTGGTGATGAGTTTAAGTGAAGAGGCTGGAATTAAAGAAAGATCTTTATGGTGACTTGCAATTGTTTTTCCATCTTGCATGTCCTGCACGTGTATGCTCACTGAGGCATGCTTTAATGCGGGCATCCTTACCATTGCATCTATACTAGATTGAACAGATTGTCCAAATATATAAGAACAACAAAAGAATAATACAGTGATAATTATATAGCGCATCAGTCGTGAAATCAATTAAAGTGTATAAGTAGTGCTAAGGTAGTATATTTTCTATACGCTTAATTCTGATTTTTCTTTATGTACTTTTTCTACGTAGTCAATTATTTTTCCTGCTACATCGATGTGCGTGCTTGTTGTGATTCCTTCTAATCCTGGGGACGCGTTAACTTCCAATATCAAAGGACCTCTTTCGGATTGTAACATGTCGACACCGGCTATTTTGAGCCCGAGTATATCACAAGCTTTCAGTGCGGCTTCTTTTTCTTCTGGGCTCATGTGGTATATAGCGGCATTTCCCCCGCGATGTAAGTTAGATCTAAATTCTCCTTCCATCGCAGACCTGCGCATAGAGGCAATAATCTCACCGTCCACCACAAAGGCACGAATATCTGCTCCGCCTGCTTCCTTTATAAATTCTTGCACCACAAATTTTTGACCTGTCTTAGCAAAAGTCTCAATAATGGTCTCTGCCGTTTTATTGTTGTCCGCTAAAACCACTCCGACACCATGTGTGCCTTCTAAGAGTTTTATAATCAATGGAGCACCTCCCATTCTGTCCAGTATAAATTCTGGATCATCTGCACCATTACTATAGTAAGTGTTAGGAACACCAATGCCTTCGTTAACCAAAACTTGCGAACACATCAATTTGTCTCTTGAGCGTGTTATAGAGTCGGATGTAACGGCTGCTGTGATGCCCATTCTTTCTAGTTGACGGACTACACTCACTCCATGAAAAGTAAATGAAGAGCCGATTCGAGGAATGAAAGCGTCAAACTCTGGAATGGGTTCTACACCATAGATCAAAGATGGTTTATTATTCTCTACTAGTATGTCGCAAGCCATATAGTCAAATACACGCACACGGTGCCCCCTTGACTGTGCAGCTCTAAATAAAGCTCTAGTCGAAAAGAGCTGTATGGATCGTGATAGTATTCCGATGTACATATGTCTATTTTGGATTTAAAATAGTAAGAATTTTTGAATTATCCCTAACAATTTAAGTAACAACTAATTCTGTCAAAAGATATCCTAATCAAACTTAGCAATTGTAGGATATTCTCTATCTTGACGTCAAACCTAGGAGAATGGATACAAATACGACATCAAAATCGGCTTACAAGCTCAATGATAAAAAAATAGAAAATGCTTGGGCTATGTTTGACTGGGCCAATTCTGCCTACGCCTTGGTGATCACTACTGCTGTTTTTCCGATATATTTTACTATAGTTACAGAGGAGCAATTTACTTTCTTGGGCATGCAGTTTAAGAATGATGAACTGCTATCGTTTACCATTAGTGCTGCTTATCTGATTATTGCCTTGACATTACCACTCCTAAGTGGGATTGCAGATTATGGCGGGAAGCGTATGGCTTATATGAAATTCTTTACGTGGATGGGGGCTTTGGGCTGTATGTCTTTATTCTTTTTTACAGGAATGGAAAACCTAGTTTTTGGCTTGATAGGATTTATGCTGGCGGTCATCGGATTTGCGGGTGGTCAAATATTTTACAATTCCTTTTTGCCCCTTATTGTTACCCCAGAGCATTATGATCGGGTCAGTGCAAAGGGGTTTTCTATGGGCTACTTTGGATCTGTGATACTCTTGGTTGTAATTCTCGCTATGATTAAATTACATTCATCATTAGGATTTGAGAACGAGCTAGGTGCTATGAAGATAGGGTTTATCATGGTAGGGGTTTGGTGGATAGGTTTCGCTCAACTTCCATTTAGAAGACTACCCCAGCATGAAGGGAAGATTGCCGAGGGAAATATTGTTCTGAAAGGTTTTCAAGAATTTAAAAACGTATTTGCAGAAATCAAAACGCAAAAATATACTAAACTATTTTTAGCTTCTTTCTTCTGTTATATTGCCGCGGTGCAGACAGTGATAGCTATGGCATCTGTCTTTGCTAAAAAGGAATTGAACTTTGAGACAGGTGAATTGATTCAATTATTGTTGCTTTTACAATTGATCGGTGCATTGGGAGCTTTTCTTTTTTCTAAGCTTTCAAAATTAGCAGGCAACAAACTTTCCTTGATGGTTATCATTTTGATCTGGACGCTTGTGATTATCGCCTCTTATTTTACCTATAGCAAAGGACAATACTATGGCATCGCCATGGTAGTTGGGCTAGTCATGGGTGGAGTTCAGTCGATGTCGCGGTCCACCTATTCTAAACTGATTCCAGCTACTGAAGAAAACTCTTCTTCATACTTTAGTTTCTTTGACGTGGTTGAGAAATTTTCGATTTCATTAGGATTATTTACATTCGGATATGTGTCAGGTATAGCCAATATGCGAACAGCAATTCTTTCCTTGATAGCATTTTTAGTGGTGAGTGTAATATTGTTGGCCATGGTCAAGGTTGAAAAAAGTTAGACCTGCTCTTTTGTATCTCTAAGTTTTATTTTAAGTTTAGAGTATGGAAGAAAATAACGAAGACAAGTCTAAGAAGAAATCAAAAAATAAAACGGCTAAACCGGGTAAGGGTATTGAAACCATGTACCGCATCTCCATGAATAGCCACGTGCAGTTCAATAAGATTGCAGACAACAAAGCCAATATTCTGATCAGCGTCAACGCCATTGTAGTATCCATTTTATTGAGCACCTTACTCCCAGAATTTTTATCAGGTAATTACTTAAGCTTGCGTATTCCTTTTGCTATTTTTATACCATTTGTAGTATAAAATGGCGTGCAAGATTTTAGATAGAAATGATCAAGGTCGAGGCGAAAATGCTCCTAATAGCCTTAGCTATTAGGAGCATTTTTAACGAAGAGGTTGATTATTTGTATCAAAATATATGCGT
>JALZVN010000237.1 GCA_023299965.1 Saprospiraceae bacterium
TCTACCAACCATATCGTCGGTAGCTGGAGAGAAAGAACCTAGATCAGCGCCTTTACTAGCTACTCCTGGTCCTGAGAAAACAAAGATTTCATCATTGGGCACAGCTGAAATTTCAGTTTGATTTAAAAACCCTTCATTCGATTCTCCTAATTCAGATCCTACATAAATATTACCATCATAATTTAAAGAAGTACCTAAATCAGCATAAGCGTTTGTAGTATTCCCAGAAATTATATTTGATATATTTGGATGACCAGAAGTAAAGTATATTAGGTTATCCTTTACTGTTCCAGTAGGATCAGTAGTCCCTTTATTTTCGTTATAAAATAATGGTGCATTCGTATTGACGAAAGTATTATTTGCAATAAAAAGGTTTTCAGATTTTTGATATCCATTAGTAACATTGGACGAAGTACATGGTACTGCAAAGTTATCATTACCTGCTAAGAAAGTAATTCCATTATTCCATATAGATTGACTATTAACCGTAATACAATCTTGAATATAGTTATTCGTAACGGTGTGATGACTATCCGTAGTTCTGATACCACCCGTACCTTCCACGCTCTCCCCTAGGAAATAGTTTCTATCTATAATGGCATTAGAGCCATGTCTCAATACTAACGAACCTCTACATCTCCTAAAAGTATTATTCGTGTAAGTATTGCCCTTACTTTTATTACTTATGATTTCATTCTCTCCATCTGCTTCGACAAAATAGTTATTGGTAACCGTTACGTTGCTATTTACATTTTGAAATTCACTTGTTCCAATCCGCATCGTTTCACTATCTCCAGCATTACTCAAGGAACTATCAATTTTTGAATATTTATAGAAATAGTTATTGCGTATGGTATGCCCTACCGTTGCACAAGCATCTGCTTCCGCATTAAACTCATATTCTGCCAACAGCAATGCTCCAGCACTTCTTTTGTTCATAAAGGAACAGTTTACGACAGTGTTGTTTGTACCATATAAAACAACCCATCTATGTTTTGTGATAGAATTGTTCTGCATGTCGTCTATTACGTCATCTGGATCAATTTCTAACCCATCTATGGCACAATTCTGAAGGGTGCTAAAATGAGCGTAATCGGTATTATTCCGAAACTGAATAAAATTGCTAGCCCCATAGCCTCCTTGCCAGTGAAAGCCGTCCACAACTGCAAAATCCGCTGCTATATTCAACTTTAAACCACCAGTAAATCTAACACCACCTGGGCTTTCGGCCCTAAATACAATTGGATTTTCAGCTGTACCATTACCAAGTAAAACAATCCGTTCATCGCTATTGTAGACTCCATTGGCTAAAATGATTTCATCACCTGCAGTATATTCCTGATTGCTCAAGTCATCCGGATCAGATATATTATAAGTAGTTTGAGAAAAGACAGGGCATGCCAATCCAAACAATAGAAAGATGATGTAATACAATGGGACGTTTTTCATATTTAAATGAATAATATTTTTAATGATTATTATGTGAACTATTTTAAAGAAGATTTTTGATAGGGCTATAAGCCATTTTACATCTCTTTGGGCTGTAATTGTACATTACCTTTCACAAGCAAACTTCTTATTTAAGGTACTCATTATTTAAGATATAATCAATTAGGTGAGTGCTTTGAATCTCTAGTAAGATTATAAATATCGTCTATACGACGACAGCGATAAAATAATCGGCATACCTATCATATCAAATGAGTTGGCATTATATAGAAACCATCATAATCAGCACTTAAAACACGATATACTACCTAGAAAGTCAAATAATGTTTCCCCTTAAACAACTCTCTTTTAGTTTTTATCAAAACATCATCCATGAAGAATCTAGAGCTTAAAACAACTTAGAGAGTATTAAGCATTGCTCAAGTAGGACTCTATCTCCAAAAATTTATCCGCTATACGAAATCTCTCGTGGACCACATTAAATCCTTCCTTACCCATTTTTTCGCGTAAGCTTTTATTCTCGATTAATTCCATAGTTTTTTCAGCAAACATATCTATATCAGGATAATCAATAAGAAATGCGGATACATTCTCTTTTACAATTTCAGGATTACTGGTTATACGAAAAGCAACCACAGGTTTAGATAAAATCATCGCTTCTGCCAATACATAACCAAAGCCCTCCCAAATAGAAGGGAGTAAAAAGATATCAATAGCGTTCATAAAGCTAGCCATATCAGATACAAAATCTAAGAGTATCACTTCTTCTTCTAGTTGGTATTTTTTTATTGTAGCCTCTAATTCCTCTTTCAGCTCTCCTGTACCTGCTATGAAAATTGTAAAAAGAAGTCCTTTTCCTTTTAGGATTCTAGCTACTTCCAATAAGTACTGTTGCCCTTTTTGAGCGGTCAATCTACCAGCACTTCCTATTACTACTCCTTTACGTTTTTCTTCAATTTTTTTAATGGTTTGATATTGCTTCCCATTAAATTCATCTACATCTATACCATTATAAATAACTTTGATTCTATCAGCATCGATATAAGGCGAGAGGTTTTGTAAAATTGTTCTCTTTGTTTCTTCAGAATTGGCAATGATGTGTGTAGGTATATTCTTAAATATAAAGCGATTGACTAAACGATCTTTGATAGGTACTGCTAAACCTCTCCTATAGGCAATAGAAGGCACTTTTGCTAGCTTAGCGGTTACACCTCCCATTTTTAGATCTTGGGAAGTCGAAAAAATAACCGTATCAATTTTTTCCTTTTTAAAAAAATGGACAAGTTTCCAAACCTTGATAGGGTTTAAAACAGATAACATGTTGACATTGATGTGCAACTGTGGCAGTTTGTATTCATCTGCTTTCTGAGAAAGAACAGAGTTTTTACTACAGACTACGTAAACATTATACCCCTTTTCTTTGAAGTAAGTCGCATATTCAAAATAGAACTTCTCACCTCCTCCCCAAAACTTTACTGTATTAAAAAAACAAATATTCTTCATAGTATTCTATATGATTGATAAGCTCCTAGATAGACGGTTTCCGAAAAGGAAATTTCGTTAATAGCACAAGCTCTTATTAACTTCAGTTATATTAGGCACCTCTATTGTTTATTCAAAATAATCCTCAAGTACTTTTGTTAACTTTTGAACCGTATCTCATTTCACCTATACTGCTATACGTTTAAATTTTTGTATGATATACGAATGGATGTATGTTGGAACAAATTATAGAAATAGGTTTAACCCAATTGGTTTTAACCTTAAACACACCTATGGTACTACTATCAGTTAATCATGCTACTTATAAACAGTATCGCAAATACCACGCTAGGCTATATTATAGATCTTAGATAACACTAATCACATATGCGATATTCATCAATACAAATATCACATATTTTAACCATTTAAAGTAAAATTTAATTAACAGATTTCAATACTGTACTTGCATCAATTGCCCTGATACAATTATTCTAGTCAAAACAATTTTTTATACTTTCCTTTTATGTGATAAAAAATAAGATGGCA
>JALZVN010000238.1 GCA_023299965.1 Saprospiraceae bacterium
TCGGCAAGGTGACTCAATATTTCAAGGCAGTTGAAGACGTGAGTTTTAATATTTTTCCAGGAGAGACTTTAGGTTTAGTAGGGGAGTCTGGCTGTGGGAAGTCTACTTTAGGACGTACCCTAGTAAGACTAATGAAGCCAAATTCTGGGTCTATCCAATATCAAGGACAAGACGTACTCCACTGCAATCGACAACAGTTGAAAGAGTTGCGCAAAAAGATGCAGATTATTTTTCAAGATCCATACTCGTCACTAAACCCCAGGATGACCATAGGTCGAGCAATTGCTGAACCAATGGAGGTACATGGTCTACATAACAACGCTGCTCAAAGAAAGGAAAGGGTCATAAGTTTGCTCGAAAAAGTGGCACTACTACCAGAACATTTTAATAGATATCCTCATCAATTTTCGGGGGGGCAAAGACAACGAATATGCATCGCAAGAGCACTTGCTGTGGAACCCGAGTTTATCATATGTGACGAATCTGTATCGGCTCTAGATGTGTCTGTACAAGCTTCAGTAATAAACTTACTCAAAGATCTTCAATCTGAATTCAATCTGACTTATTTGTTTATTAGCCATGATCTAGCGGTAGTACAATATATTAGTGATAGAATTTTGGTAATGAAGGAAGGTCAAATAGTGGATAGAGGAAGCTCTGAAGAGATTTTTAAAGTATCTAAAAATGACTATACGCGCAAATTGATAGAAGCTATACCAGTGGTTTCTTTTTAAAGAAAATATTGATCAATAGTAATTTTGAGTACGTATATAAGTCTCTGAATGACACTAAAATCAAATTTATCAGATTAGCCTGTTCCAACTTCACGTCAGGCTAGGCTGAGAGAGTTTAGCCTTAGCTAAACGACATAAATATAACGACTTATGTCAAAGATTAAATTTGCAGAAACTCTGAAAGAATTATATTTTAGACAATGAATGGGGTTAATATAGGCAACCTTTATAAATTTCCTCGCTGATAATTAAATAAAGGAAATAAGAAAATCAACTCGCTTTATGGATAGTGCTAAAATTGAAGAATATATAGGTTTATTTACAGATTGGGCCGTAATTTTTGTGCCTAAATTATTAATCGCTATCCTAGTTGTATTTGTGGGATTATTTATAGTTCGTAAGCTAAGTCGAGTTATTAAATTGGCTTTTGAGAAGGCCAATTTAGGATTAGAGGTTACAGAATTTTTGGCTTCTTTAATAGAATTGCTGCTCAAAGCGATTGTACTCTTAGTTGCTGCAAGTATACTAGGTTTTGAAGTGTCGACCTTGCTTGGAGTATTGGCTGCGGCTGGTTTTGCAGTAGGCTTAGCATTACAAGGCTTCCTTGGTAATTTTGCCTCAGGATTGACTATTCTCTTTTTTAAACCCTATAGAGTAGGAGATTGGGTAAAGGTTTCAGACCATTTTGGTAAAGTAACTAGTATTCAGATTTTCAATACTACATTGGTTACTCCAAATGATAAAACGCTTATTATTCCTAATGGACAAGTAACGGATAATATAATCACCAACTTTTCGACAAAAGGAAATATTAGGTTGGAACTAGAAGTAACGATGCCGTACGCAGAAAGCTTTCCAAAAGTAAAGCAAGTAATTGGAGAGGCCTTGAGTAGATGTGAAAGCATACTAAGAGAACCTGCTGCTCAAATAGGTATAGTTACTTATGATAGTCATAGTATCGTCGTAGCTGTAAGACCGTATATCCATCCTGACGATTATTGGAAGGCAACTTTTGAAGTATATAGTTCAATAAAACAATCATTTAGTGAAAATGGTATTCAAGCTGCTTATTCTGAAGGAGTGGAACTGGGTACTATCGGTGTATAAAATCATTGTATAAAAAATAATTGTGGATTTTAATATCGGTTAAGATAAGTTTTGATGCATAGATGTTATGAGTTAAAAAACCAAATGAAAATTGGATTTGGTTTGGTATTTGAATACTTTGTGACTACAATAAAGACCGGAAATATGTTTTTTAACCAAAATCTCTTGCTCTTGCTGTTCTTTCTCAGCATTGGCTACCATTCCATTCACGCTCAAAATATAGAATATCAAGTTCTTAGTAACGGCGGAAATACCTTAGAAGGGGAACAGCTTCAATTAGATTGGACTCTAGGTGAATTAGCCATTTTAACTCTCGCTGGTGAATCCAGTATTGTTAGCCAAGGTTTGCATCAACCCAGTTTTCTTATAACAGACGTTTCAGAATCCAAGATTGAGTTAATTGAGATTAGTGTTCATCCTAACCCTACCTCAGATTGGATAGCCTTAAAACAAGATTTTAAACAAGATACAAGATTAGATGTCCAGCTATATAGTCAGAACGGAAGCCTTTTACGACAATGGGATTTTCAAGGAACTCTGATATTGGAGAAACTCAGATTAACTGAATTCCCCGCTGGAAATTATTTCTTAAATATCCAAAACGCTAGTACCAATCAGTCACAGTCTTTCAAAATCCAAAAACTATAGTCACCATGAAAAATATTATTTTTACATTATGTATATCGATGCTATGCATTCAGATAATAGCACAAGCTCCACAGGCATTTAATTACCAAGGAGTTGCCAGAGACTTATCCGGAAATCCAATATCAAATCAAGATTTTGGAATAGAGATTGCTATTCTGCAAGGAACTACTACAGGTAGTCCAGTTTTTATAGAGACTCACTTTGTACGCACAAATGACTCTGGATTGTTTGCTTTGCAAATTGGAAATGGTGACGCTGTAAATAATTCTTTTGATGAAATAGCATGGGAGAATGGATCACATTTTCTACAAGTTAGTATGGATGAAAACGGAGGGTCAAATTTTCAGCTAATTGGTACAAGTCAATTGATTAGTGTTCCTTATGCGCTTTATGCAGAGAGATCAGGCGATGCCATTTGGAATCAAAATGATAAGGGAATTGACTATAATGATGGTAACGTCGGACTTGGCACAGATGCTCCAGAAAATAAATTAGAGATCACATTAGAAAATGCCGGTAAC
>JALZVN010000239.1 GCA_023299965.1 Saprospiraceae bacterium
GGACTAAGACTTACTGCGGAATGGTATCTTGCAAATAGTGAATGGATGGACAAAATCACCTCTGGTGAGTACCAAAAATATTACGAAAATCAGTACGCTAATAGATAATAGCTTTCTATAAACAAGCTGTTTTTTCATTAAAAGCGCAACGATAGGCTCGGCTATCATTGCGCTTTTTTAGTTTCTATATGTCGGACTACTTAGCGCCTGATATCATGTTTTGGATATCAAGCTATATATTAAATTTAAATGGTATAAAATGCATAATAAGGTGTATTTTTGTGGCTATCATAAATATACACTTTAAAAAATGCGTTCTTATGAGGAAGTTCTTTGGATTGTTGTTGCTGATTTTTACAGTTACTACAGCTATTGATGCTCAAATATTTACCGAAGGAGAAGCACGAAGAGAGCTTCAAAAAAGAGGTATAAGTGAGGAAGATTTTAGGAGCGCAATGGAAGCAAAAGGATTTGATTTAGACAATTTTGATCCCAGCCGGCTTACAGAATACCAAAGAGCTACAGAAGATGTAATAAGAGAATTAGAGAACCAGCAAAAAGAGGTGGTACAAATAGAACAAGATTCTATACCTGATAGCCTCAAAATAGAGGAAGTAGTCGAAGAGATAAAGGAAGATGGAATAGAAGAGGTATCGGATCAATCCGCGGAAAAAATAAAACGAGCTGTGGATAGCGGTATTCCTTTAGAAGAAGCTCTTGCCAACGAATTGGCAGAGTTGAATAGCAAGGATCTGCCCGATGCCGTTATCTATGGTCAGCAAGTATTTCGTAATAAAAGCATCGCCCTATATACTCCCTCTGAGGATATTCGCCCCCCGTCTAACTATGTGTTAGGACCTGGTGATGAAATTAGTATTTTGATTTGGGGTAAGAGTCAAGAAAGTGCATCATTCACTATAAATAAAGAGGGATTTATTCAACCGGACAGGATGCCACGGATCCCCCTCAAAGGAATCACTTATGCCAAGGCAAGATCATTATTGCTAAGTAGGTACAGTGAGTATTTCAATTTTCGAAAAGAAGATTTTGAAGTAACCATAGATTACTCTCGTACTATCACGGTTAATATTATGGGGGAAGCCATAGAAAGTGGTAGCTATAATGTACCTGCTACAAATACGGCTTTCAATGCACTAGTAGCATCAGGAGGTCCATCGGATATTGGGGGAGTTCGTAATATCAAGCTGATTCATCCTGATGGTACCACTAAACAATTGGATGTGTATGAGTTTCTACTAAATCCTACCATTGTAAAAGATTATTTTCTTCAAAATAATGACTTCATCTTTATTCCGGTTGCAGATGTGAAGGTTGAAATTGAAGGTGCTATTCGTAGACCATTTATATATGAAATGTTACCTGGTGAAGGCTTGAAAAAATTGATCTTATTTGCTGGTGGAGTTACTGAAGATGCCTACTTGAAGAATATCCAAGTCACACGTTATGATGAAGATGAAGAGGTGATCATTGATGTTGATTATAGAGCTATATTAAATGGTGCTGCAGACTTTAAATTGCAGAAAGGAGATAGAGTCTTGGTAAAGAATATTTCTAATACCTATGAAAATTTCATTGAAGTAGTTGGTGCAGTAGAGTTTCCTGGTCGTTTCGAATTGGATAATGGTATGCGTGTTTCACAAGCTTTAACAAAAGCAAATTTATTGAAGACGTCTCGTAAGGATTTGGCTTTTGTCCAAAGAAAAAATCTTGATGGAAGTGTGAAATGGATTAAAATAAATTTGGATCAAATGACTGGAAGCAATGATTTGGATCTTTCTACAGGAGATAGAATCATAGTGTACGATCAATCAAGATTTATAGATGAGGAAACGTTTGTGATATCAGGTGCTGTACGTCAACCGGGGACACAACCTATTGATTCAGAGCAAGCAATAACGGTGATGGACGCGCTTACCATGGCCGGAGGGACCCTGCCGCAATCAACAGATTATGCTTATATATTTAGAAGAGATCCACAAAATGAAAACACTCAAGAATACTTGAGAGTAAATTTTGATGATTCTCAAGATAGAAATACGACTATACAAGCCTATGATAGTATTGTTGTTTTTGATAGTAAAGAGTTTTTTGAAGCTGCGAATGTTAGGGTAGAGGGGGCAATCAAAAATGCATCTACCATTCCCTATGATCCTAGTTTGAGTTTAAGGGATGTTATTACTTTTTCGGGAGGTTTAGAGTTGTATGCTGCAAAGTCAAGGGTGGAAATTTCTAGAGTGAAATTTGATGAAGATAACGATAGTAGCACAGAAGTTATTCAGGTTAGTCTTGATGAGAATTTTCAAGTGGATGGACAAGATTTCTATTTGGAACCTTTTGATTTAATCGAAGTAAGAAGTGCTCCATCTTTCGAGCTTCAAAAGAATGTTTTTTTGAAAGGAGAAATAAAGTACCCTGGCACATATTCTCTAGAAGCAGATAATGAGCAGATTACAGATGTATTGAGTAAGGCAGGGGGTTTGACAAAGGAATCTTTTCCAGCTGGCGCTACATTGTATAGAGTCAGAGATGGTGTAGGATTTGTCGTTTTAGATTTAGAAGATGCTATGAATTCGAAGAATTCTAAAAACAACTTTATACTAAAGGATGGAGATATTATTGATATTCCGAAGCAAAAGGATTTTGTAGCCATTCGAGGTTTGACTAAAGCCAAAGAAATATACCCAAATAGGATTCTTAAAACAGGGCAGATAAATGTTCCATATTATACTTCCAAAAATGCAAAATGGTACGTAGATGAATTTGCTGCAGGTGTAGGTGAA
>JALZVN010000240.1 GCA_023299965.1 Saprospiraceae bacterium
CACCTCACGGTAGACACCCTTGCCTTCGGCTAAGATTCCTTGTCGTCTAGGCTCTTCAGGGACTTCCACCCTTTAGAGTTATGTCATGCTCGGCGCACATTCTGTGCCGTACTTTCAGCACTTCACTCTTTGAAGGAAAGCAGAGCACTGGGACCTACCAACTTTTTTTTGCGCAAGGGATCGAAAAGGCAGCGACCAGAGGAAGCTGGTCACGACTTTTTTGGTCGGGACGGGAACGAACGTGGACCCTGATAGAGCCCGGTCCCGACTTTCTTATCCCGATTTGCGATAGGCTGGCGACATAGCTCCCATCGGGATTAGTCGGGATGTGCCCAAATTATGATATTTAAAACTGTATTTTTTTGCAGAGGTCTTAATACCACTTGAAACCTAAAATGGAATTAAAAACTCTGCAAAAGTTATATTTTCATTATAGCAAGCTTTATCTAGTCTTTATTATTCTGACTTGCTACCTATGTATTTGAACATATCCACTATACATTTTACCCTTCCCGTCATCGACTAAATAAAAATAAGTTCCATCTGGTAATGTGCGATTTTGCAATCTACCGTCCCAGTCGTTTTGATATGAAACTTTATGGTAGACTTGATTTCCCCACCTATTAAATACGGTAACTTTATTATTCTGAAACAGCTCAATACCTGCAATAGTAAATGTATCATTGTAGCCATCTCCATTTGGAGAAAACCCGTTGAATACAGTTAACTCTTCACACAAAATCTCAATATAAACGGTAGCAACATCACTACCATTTGGTCCTGTAATCATGTACTCAAATGAATCTGTCTCACCACACAATCCTTCA
The DNA here is from genome assembly GCA_023299965.1 of Saprospiraceae bacterium. Classification (GTDB taxonomy): domain Bacteria; phylum Bacteroidota; class Bacteroidia; order Chitinophagales; family Saprospiraceae; genus JALZVN01. The sequence continues at coordinate 828 of JALZVN010000240.1, forward strand.
AACGGAATGTAATTAACCGTGTTATCATCGTTTAGTCTGATCACACCATATTCTGGATTAGTCAAGATAATAATAGAATCTGTTTCTATATTGAGTGTATCATTATCCGTGATGCTAAAATTCATAATAGACCAATTGATTAGTGTAATTGTGTCATCGTTCATTGCAATAGGTCCAGAAATAGCATCTTCAACAACAACCGAAAAGACAACTAAGGTATCACAGATTTCGCTTTCATCACAATATACAAAACAACCCACATCATCTCCTAAAAAATCCGCTGCTACTGTTACGCATTGCTCATCTGCTTGATAGCTCACAACGCTAGTCGAAAAGTCATCGCAATAATTCAAAATAGATTTTATTTCTCCAGACAACTCAGCAGCATCTAGGCAAATAGTAGTCTCCATACCAAGCTGTAAGACTATATTTATAGTATCTGGGCTTGGGCTTATTTCATTACATTCTACAAGTACGGTTATATTATCTTGGCAACCACTGTTCTTATCTATTACAGTTATTTGGTGTTCGCCAGGAAGCAACTCTAAAGCTAAACTCTGTGGCACGAACTGCCTATTTGGACCTAACATTCCTACTTCGTTGGTAGAAATCTTTCTAATCATCAAATCACTATATGTACTATTAGTATCTCCCCCACTTATTGCTAACAGGTCTTTATTTATAATCCAGTCCCCTTCTGGATTCCATTGATTAAGTAAGTCTACAAGTTCATCTATATTTTGAAATTCGCCACTGTGTATCACACCATCTACGACCCAATCATCTACCTGATAAGGACCCTCATTTCCTAGACCTGGAATAGTAAAGTAACTGTATAAGTATACAGAATCAAATGCACAACCAACTACCTGCTCCAACTCGATAGCGTTATCTAAGAATATAAAACTATCTCTTAATGAAACTGGAATATCTAAACAGACACTTGTCCCTTCCTCACAGTTCATTGTAGTTAACACCATCATCTCTTCTGCGAAAATATCTAAGTCGGTTTCGCAAGTGGGTAACAGGGTAATAAAAATTGTTGTTGTTATACACATATCTTGGTCGTCACATATCACCACGCAAAATTGATCTACATCAGTAACTAACATACTTGAGTCAGGAGTATATAATAAGCAATGTTCATCGAGTAACACATACTCCCCAAATGAAGGCGCATTGCATTCTGACAAATCAGTAGAAATAATTCCCATTGATGAGGTATCTACACATAAAATTACTGACTCTCCTAATATAGCAATTTCATAAAGCGTATCTTGTACTCCCTCTGCCAGTTTTATACATTGAGAAATTTCTACATTCTCTACTTCGATTGTGCAGCCGTGGTCATCTTCTACTGTGACACTATATATACCTTCGCTTAAATCTTCTCGAGCATTTAACGTTGTATTGGTATTGGCTAAATCAGACCATATATATCGATAAGGCGCAGTACCTCCTGAAGTTAATATATTAATTGTGCCACCTGATGAATCTTGTTCACAATCTATATCAACTGCCTCTACGGTCACGTCTAATGGCTGCGTTTCTGTAATAGTAAAACACTCTAAGGATATAAGGCATTGACTTAAATCTGATATCATAATGCAATAGTCCCCTGACTCTAAATCTCCATTATCATAATTATTCCCTGCCATATCTTCAATGGAAATGGAATAATTATCTGTAGGTGTAATTAATGGATTTGTTATAAAAAATACTTCTCCATTATTGTCTCCTGCACAAGAAATATGTTGCAAAGAATCAATGGTTACAGATAATGCATCAATATTATTCTCAAGCACAAAATCAATAGTATCGATACAACCAACGTTATTTGTCAATACCAATTCATAGACACCCGCCAATAAACTATCTCTTGTATCTCCTATAAATCCGTCATTCCAGATCACATCATTTGACAATACATTATCTGCAATAATAACTACTGATCCTATCGCAACTCCACAATCGGGTTTAGAAACAATATCAACTTGAGCATCAATATTTCCTTCTTGATCTACTTTCACATCTAAGTATTGCACACAACTTGTATCTTGGGTATTAGATATCGCTACTGTATAGATTCCTGCACCTAGATTAGTTCGCTCATTGGTCACCTCCATATTATCTATCCAATAGTAATGCAAGCTATCTGGCAATATTGTAATCGAACCATCTTGTTGACCGCAGTTAGCTGAATTGACCAGTATTTGATCTGGATCAATTGCTAGATTATTCCCAACTAGAATCTCTTCTATTAGTGGGCAAGATGGAAATCTAATATCCGTAATCGACACCTGATACACACCTGATGAAAGCATTGAAATATTATTTTCTGTACTCTCAAGCACACTCCCTCCTGTAGACCATACAAAAGTATAGTTACTTATGTCACCTATCATTTGCAATCTTATTGTCCCTTGATTATCTCCACACTCTGTAGAAGATATCAATCTTCCTGCTATCTCTGGCTCTTGACAATTTGCACAGTTTCCTTTTTGTTTTATTTCTACCAAAATAACTTCCTCACAATCTAAGTCATTACTAACTGTCACTTCATATAGGCCATCTGCCAAATCATTTCTTACCGAAGCATTTAAGGCATCAGGCCATAGATAGGATAGATTCTCAGGACTAAATTCTGCAAACCCGTCCAGATCGTCACAATTCTCGTTTTCTACTAACACTAGTGTAGCACCTAATTCGCATCCACATTCTACTACTACTACTAAGACTTGACTATCAACTAAACAATCATCGATGCTCAGAACTGACAAATTGTATAAGCCAGAATTAGAAAGATTAGCATTTTCAATAATAGGGTATTGTTCTGTAGAGGTAAAACCATTTGGGCCGTTCCAGCTGAAAGAGCTTCCTCCATTAACTCCTAGTTGAATAGATTCTCCTACACAGATATTAACATCATCTGAAACTGAAATCTCTTCCGTATCCAATATTTCTACCGCAATAATCTCTGAGGTATAGCAGCCATTTGAATTCCTAATGATTACTTCATATAAATATTCGCCTGGTGATAAACCTAATTTTGGTATAACAGGATTCTGTTCCGTTGACATAAATTCATTCGGACCAATCCATTCATAGGTGCTTCCACCATCAGCAAACAACTCCAAAGCACTCCCTAAACAAACAGGTCCATTATAACTAACGGTAGTATTTATTTCTTCAGGTGAATTCACTTCTGCAGTCAATACTTGTGGACAATTTGTATCCGATGACACTGTAACAGTGTATGTGCCATAATCCAAAGTTGTACTATTTGGTATTATTATCTCCCTTTGATTTGAAGAAAAATTATTTGGTCCTTCCCAAGAATAGAATTGACCTCCTGACACCTCTAAAAAGATAGAATCTCCAATGCAAGATGGTTCAACAACCCCAAGGTCAAGCACATCTGCATCCGATACTACCATTGTAATTTGTGCATCCAATGTGCAAACATCCGAAGATACTCGCAGGTTTACGGTATAGCTTCCCGACTGATCTGCGCTAAAAATCGCTTCCCTTGCATTCGCATTTAGTATTTCGCCTCCATCAGACGTCCATTGATATGTCATATTTGGATCTTGAGAAGAAGCAGAAAGTTGAACAAATTCGTTAACACATAAAGTATCTATATTTTGAATTATACTTAGTATCGACTGGTTTTCTATGGTAATATGTTGTTCAACCGATGATTGGTTTCCACATGCATCTGTAAATGTATATGTTCTTATTATTTCTGTCGTACATCCATCAAAAACAACTTCATCTACTGTAAATTCAGGAGCACTATCACAATCATCAATAGTGATGAATGTTGTCGGTACAGGTGGAACGGTCTCTCCGTTACCGGCATCTACAGTAATATCTTGTGGTGTATCTAAAATAATAGGTGCCTGTGTATCTCCTACCGTAATTGTTTGGGTAGCTTCTACTTCATTACCGCAAGCATCAACGCTAATCCATGTTCTAATAATGGAGTATTCTTGAGGACAGTTTCCATCTACGCGTTGCTCTTCATACTGTATGTCTAATACTCCATCGCAATTATCTATCACAATTGGACTTGGCAATTCAGGAATACTAGAACAGTCAATTGTAATATCCACTGGAACATTACTAAAGACGGGTGATTGGTTATCCCCTACATTCATTTTTTGCACTTTAGTAGTTTCATTACCACAAGCATCAGTAGCAGTCCATGTTCTAATCGTCTGATAACTCCCTGGACATAATCCTGGTGTAGTTTCCTCATCAAATTCAATGATCACATTAGGATCACAATTATCTGTAACGAAAACTTCAGGAATAGAGTCGTCAAAATCATCTCCGCAATCTGAAGTGATATCTATTGGCACTCCTACTAATATAGGTGCTTCATTATCTTCTATTGTAATAGTTTGGGTTGATGTAGCACTATTGCCGCAAGGATCCACAGCAGTCCAAGTTCTACTCAAAACAAATGTATGCACACATTCTCCTGCAAATACATCTTCTGTAAATAGTACTGAAATATTTGCATCACAATTATCTGTTGCACTTACTATCGGCACAGTTGAAACATCTGTATTACAATCTACTGTCATGTCTGCTGGGGTTTCCGATAATACAGGGAGCACATCATCTCCAAAAACAGTAATATTTTGAGAAGCTACAGAAGAATTTCCACAAGCATCAATAGCACTCCAAGTTCTTGTAAGCGTATAGTCTTGTGTACAATCAGCACCTGGCAAACTACTTGTTTCTTCAAATGAAATATTTACATTAGTATCACAATTATCTATAGCCGAAACAGATGGTGCCGGAAATGGCAAACCTCCACAGCTAATGGTAATATCAGCTGGTGTGCTACTCAGAACTGGATTAGTTGTATCTTCAACAGTTATAAACTGAATAGCTTGTGTAGAATTTCCACAGTCATCAATTGCTGTCCACGATCTTTCAATTTCATATGAATTGGTGCAGGCGCTTACCGTAGTAGTTTCCTCATAAATTATTTCTACGTCAGAATCACAGCTATCCGTAGCCGTAACGGGATCGTCAAGCAAAGGAACATTACTGCACTCCAAGGTAATATCAGCAGGGACACCTATTAAACTAGGAGCAGCATCATCTCCTATCACTGTTATTGTTTGTTGCGAAACTACGCTGTTTCCACAGGCATCACTTGCTGTCCATATTCTTGTCAATGAATAACTATCTGT
>JALZVN010000241.1 GCA_023299965.1 Saprospiraceae bacterium
TAACGGTAAGGACTTGAAAGAATACTTTCCACAAGAAAATATACAAACGAATGTCACTGACCCATTCAAGATATTGGAGCTAGATAGTGCTATCTACAATATCACCGTGAATGTGAAAGGAGGTGGATTCAAAGGTCAATCTGAAGCAATCAGACTAGGTGTATCTAGAGCATTGGTCAAGATCGACGAGGACTTCAAGAAGACTTTGAGAGAAAATAACTTCTTGACTAGAGATGCAAGAGAGGTAGAACGTAAGAAATATGGTAAGCCGAAAGCAAGAAAGAGCTTCCAGTTCTCTAAGCGTTAATTTTTATTTTTATAATCGATACTTATATATATCTAATTATGGATACACCTAAATATAAAGAATTGTTAGACGCAGGCGTTCACTTCGGACACATGCGTAAAAAGTGGAACCCTAAGATGCAGCCATACATCTTCATGGAGCGTAAGGGGATTCACATCATAGATCTAAACCGTACTACGGAGTGTCTTGAAGATGCTGTAAATGCGGCACGTACTATCGCGAAGTCTGGTAGAAAGATAATGTATGTAGCTACGAAGAAGCAAGCGCGTGAAATCGTAATGACTGCTGCACAAAGTGTGAACATGCCTTTCGTAACAGAAAGATGGTTGGGAGGTATGATGACGAACTTTGCTACAATCAAAAAATCTGTACGTAAGATGCAAAACATCGAGCGTATGCTTAAGGATGGTTCTCTTACTTCTGTAACTAAGAAGGAGAAGCTAATGCTGGAGAGAGAGAAGACGAAGTTGGATAAAGTAATCGGCGGTTTGTCTCAGTTGAATATGTTGCCTGCAGCATTGTTTATCGTAGATATTCACCACGAACACTTGGCTCTTGCTGAATCTCGTAAGCTTGGTATCCGTACTATAGCTATGGTAGATACGAACTCTGATCCGGGATTAGTTGACTTCCCTATACCTGCAAATGATGATGCGTCTAAGTCTATCAAGATTATCACAGACACGATCACTGCAGCAATAAAGGAAGGATTGGCAGAAAGAAAAGCAATGAAAGCAGAAAAGGAAAAAGCGACTAGCTAATCCTTTATTTGCTTAGGGGCATGTTGTGAATAAATGTCTCTAAATTGAATAATAATTAATAAATAATACAAACTTATAATCATGAGTGATGTAAAAATTTCAGCCGCTGACGTCAAAAAATTGAGAGACGCTACTGGCTCTGGTATGATGGATTGCAAAAAAGCTCTTACTGAATCTGGTGGAGACTTTGATGGCGCAATCGAATACTTAAGAAAGAAAGGTCAGAAGATGGCTGGGAAGAGAGCTGATAGAGAAGCTAAGGAAGGTGTAGTAATCGCCCTTACTTCTGACAATAAAGAAAAAGGTATCGTAGTAAGACTAGGATGTGAAACTGATTTTGTAGCTAAGAACGAAGACTTCGTGAATATGGCTAAGGAATTTGCAAATATCGCCCTAGAAAACATGCCTGCTTCTGTTGAAGACTTAAATGCACTTCCATATAAAGATGGTTTGACTATCGCTAAAAAGATCGAAGAATACACTGGTGTTATCGGTGAAAAGATTGAGATCTCTAAGTACGCTAACCTTGAAGCTAATGGTGGACAGGTGGTACCTTATATACACATGGGATATAGAGCAGGTGTTATCGTAGCGATGAACAAAGACAACGCTGACTTTACTGACGCTGGTAAGGATGTGGCTATGCAAGTAGCTGCTATGAGACCTTTAGCATTGGACAAAGGAAATGTTGATCCTTCTATCGTAGAAAAGGAAATCGAAATCGGAAAAGATATCGCTAGACAAGAAGGTAAGCCTGAGGCTATCATCGAAAAGATTGCTATGGGTAAGCTAAACAAGTTCTATAAGGACAACACTTTGATGAACCAACAGTTTGTTAAAGACAGTTCTATGACTGTTGCTTCTTACTTACAGAGCAAGGATAAAGATTTGACAATCACAAACTTCAAGCATATCGAGCTTGGATAAGGATATTATCTTAAATTAAAAAAGACGAATTAAGCAATTTAATTCGTCTTTTTTTTGGCTATACCTTTTCTTTGGCTAAACTTTTGCAACATTAATCTAAATACTTCTCTCTATGGCTATTAAATACAAGCGCGTACTTCTAAAATTAAGTGGTGAATCTTTGATGGGTGAAAACAAATTTGGGATTGACCCAAAAATGTTGAAGCACTACGCCGAGCAAATCAAGGCTATTAGAGATCTTGGTTGTGAAATAGCCATTGTCATAGGAGGAGGAAACATCTTTAGAGGCCTGCAAGCCGCAGACTCTGGTATAGAACGTGTACAAGGAGATTATATGGGTATGCTAGCGACGGTTATCAATGCGATGGCCTTGCAGAGTTCCCTAGAGTCTACTGGAGTGTACACACGTCTCATCTCTGCTATAGAGATGCGTCAAATCGCTGAGCCATACATTCGTAGACGTGCTATTCGTCACCTAGAGAAAGGTCGTGTTGTGATTTTCTCTGCGGGTACGGGTTCTCCATATTTTACTACTGATTCTGCTGCTGCTCTTCGTGCTAACGAAATCGAAGCAGATGTTATCCTTAAAGGTACTCGTGTAGATGGTATCTACACCGCCGATCCAGAAAAGGATCCTAACGCTAAGAAGTTTGACAACATTTCTTTTTCACGTGTGATCAGCCTTGGTCTGAGCGTGATGGATATGACTGCCTTTACGCTTTGCCAAGAAAATGATCGCCCTATCGTAGTATTTGATATCGGTCAGGAGGACAATCTAATGAAGATTGTGCAGGGAGAAGCTGTGGGAACGCTCGTCGAAGGATAAGTGAAGCCGCAGGCTTCAAATGATGAATTATGAGTGATGAATTATGAATTCTTTGCTCGCTTGTGCTTTGCTGTCTGC
>JALZVN010000242.1 GCA_023299965.1 Saprospiraceae bacterium
TGTCTATTTATAAAATGAAAAAGGGACGCAAACCAGTGGTTTACATCCCTTTTCTATAAATAGATTTATTTATATTTTATTAAGCCTTTAACACTTCAGAGAAAGCTTTTCTCTTTGTTGTTTTAGCTTCTATTTCTCCTGTCAAATCAGACATAATTGGTGTCGCAATAAAGATTGAAGAATAAGTACCTACTAATACACCGATCAAAAGCGCAAAAGCGAAACCCTTGATAGCTCCTCCACCAAAGATGAACAAGATCAAGACTACGAATAGGGTAGTCAAAGAGGTAATCACTGTTCTAGATACAGTACTATCAACAGCCATATTAATTACTTCACTCTTCGGCTTTCCTGTATAGATTGCCATGTATTCACGAACTCTATCAAATACAACAACGGTATCGTTAATCGAATAACCAATAACCGTAAGGATAGCTGCGATGAATGCTTGATCTATCTCCAATGAGAATGGTAAGATACCATGGAAAATAGAGAAGAAACCAAGTACAACTAGTGTATCGTGAAATAAGGCTGCTACTGCACCCAAAGAATATTGCCACTTTGAGAATCTCAAAAAGATGTACAAGAAGATAAATAGCAAGGCAAATACCGTTGCGTACTTAGCAGATCTTGCGATATCATCCGCAATAGTAGGTCCTACTTTACTAGAAGCAATCACGTGCGTACCAGAAGTAGCTGGACTTCTGAAGTTCTCTAAACTTTCGTTAGTCACTCCCATGTCTGTAATACCTTCGTGAAGCTTTGACATTACAGCATCTGCTGCTCCTTCATCTGTACTTGATACTAAATAAGAAGTAACAATATTGTATGTATTTGTTCCGTCTACTTCTTTAACAGTAGTATTAGAATCAAACACTTTATCTAGTGAAGCTCTCAATGCATCAGAATCCACATTTATAGTTTCTTCAAAAGCAACGTTGAAGGAGTATCCTCCTTTGAAATCTACTCCTAATTCAAATCCTTTAAAGATGAATGCTATTAAACTCAATGCGATAAATGCACCAGAGATCATGTAAGCAATTCTTCTTCCACCTAACCAATCTCTCTTTACATTCGCAAATGCATTCTTTGATGAAGCAGTCCAGAAAGAAAGATCTCTTCCATTTCCGCTCATATACCATTCGATCATCATTCTACCTACTAGTACCGCAGTGAATACAGACATAGCAACACCAATCGCTAATACTACAGCGAATCCTTTGATGGGTCCGATTCCGAAATAAATCAAAATCAATGCAACAACAAACGTAGTTACGTTGGCATCTATAATAGCGGAATAAGAAGCTTTAAAACCATCTTGAATAGCTAAGAGTTTTGTTTTTCCTGCTCTCAATTCTTCTCTAATTCTTTCGTATATAATCACGTTAGCATCAACCGCCATACCAATAGTAAGCAGGATACCTGCAATACCAGGTAATGTAAGTACCGTACCAAAAGACCCTAGGGCTCCAATGATAAAAAATACATTCAGCAACAAAGCGATGATAGAAATGATACCTGCACCTCCATAGTAGAATACCATGAATAAAAGCAATAGCGCAAATCCAACGATAAATGCTAAGAAACTAGAACGGATATTTTCCTTACCTAATGAAGGTCCTACTAATGACTCTTGAATGATAGTTGTCTTTGCAGGCAACTTACCGATCTTTAGAATAGAAGCTAAATCCGCTCCTTCAGTCATTGTAAATGATCCTGAGATCTGAGAATTACCTCCAGTAATTTGTTGGTTAACATTTGGACAAGAAGCAACTTCATCATCTAATACTACGGCGATAGGTCTTTGACCATCTTGTACCGCTTCAGCAGTCATGGCTGACCAGGTAGAAGAACCTTGTCCATCCATTTCTAAGCTTACCAATACTTGACCTGTTTGTGGGTCTGTATTTACGCTTGCATCTGTGATTCTATCTCCTTGTAACGGAGCAGGTCTTCCATCTGTACGGATAGCATACAATGGATATCTTTCAGTAGCTTCGTCATCCAACCCAAATTTTTGAGCTGCTCTGTCCCATAAGAATTTGATATTTGGAAACTTAGAAGCATTTTCTGCTAAAATTTGATTGATCGCTTCTCTTTGATTTCTTTCTGCAGAACCAACTATAGCGCCTCCATCATTATACATTTCCAATCTACTACGTAATGGTCCTAAATTTCCAAGATTAGATGCATAAGCAGTATCTTGACTAATAAGATTTGTTGAGTCAATATTACCTTGATCATCCGTACCGTATCTTGGTGTGATAGAAAGAATCTCTCTTTCTTGAATAGTAGAGCTTGCTAATTGCTGATCTAAAACTTGTAAGGCAGAGAATATGCTAGAACCTGTACCAGGTATGATATCTCTTGATCTATGTACATGCCAAAATTCAAGAGCCGCAGATGCTTGTAAAAAGCTTCTCGCTCTTTCAGGATTTGAAACTCCTGGAAGTTCAACTGCGATGATGTCTCTTGCAGCATCCAACGTTACGTTTGGCTGCACAACACCGAGTTTATCAATTCTTTGCTTGAGTCTGTTATAGGTAAGATTTACCGTTTCATCAGCCATAGTTCTAAGTTCACGAAGAACTTCACCATCACTTGAGTTACGATTAATATCCTTATTTCTTAATGACTCGTTATTTCCGAAGATACTTGCCAACGATTCACCACCACTATTAGCAGCCCAAGCATTACCAAATAAGGCAATGTAATTATCTTGTGCACTTGCTTGTGATTGTGAAGCGGCCGACAAAGCTGCTTGAAAATTCCTGTTACCAGACTTACTACCTGCCAACAATTCCAGATAATCACGCAAATTGACTTGCATCAATACGCTCATTCCACCTTCCAAATCCAATCCGTAAGCTAATTGCTTACTTTTCAGATCTTGGTAGGTATAGCCCATGAACACTTCCTCCGTAGAAAGTGAATCTAGATATCGAGATCTAGCAGCTGTTTCTGCTTGTTCGATTTCCAGTTCAGAGCCTGTCATGTCTGAAACTGCCTGCATGGCATAAGAATCTGCGTCTTTCTCGACACCGTTAGTTGGTAAGATCATACCATACTGCCATAGGCAGATTGCGATGATAATAACTAACAGCGTTACGATTAATCCTTTTCCTTGCATTAGTTTAATTAATTATGATAAAAATTATTGAATATTTTCTAAAGCTGAAGCTTTATGATAAACTCCGCAAATATAATGGTTTTACTTTATTTATGCTGATTTTGTTGCGGATATAGTTGTGCTCCATACAGTTACCAAATTATATGCCAGGGAAAGCTAAAGTAAAGTCAAGCAGTGGAGTCAATAAGCTGGAATTGTATCATTTACATACATAAATAAAACATATCATATATTTAACAGCAATGATATGTTATAATTAATCTAATATAAAGTTTTCCACAAAACAGTTTGTTACATTAAAATTGACCCAAAACTAGCCTGGAGGTAGCATGTGATTGTTCGAAACTGTACTTAAAAATTAGGAGAGTCCTAATCTATTATATTTTAAGTTCTTAAGCATTTTTTTTCTACATTTGACAGCAATGAAGGTCTGAAATTATACCTAATAGGGTAGTGATTACAGGGTATTTTGAAGTAATACATACTAGAGCATGGACTACTTAGTCGTGTCTCGGTACCTTTTATGCTAGCAATTTTCAAATAAAAATCAAAACGAAACAAAATGGGATTATTTTCATGGTTAAAGAAAACGGGTGCTAATGCGTCAAATGCTGCAGGAAATGCTGCAGAAAGTGCCAAGAATGCTGCAAATAACGCAAGTGAAGCTGCAAATGAAGCGTTTGAAGCAAAATTAGCAGATCAAAAAAAGGTGATGTTGACTGGTCTAGTTGACAGTCTTGGTCTTGATATTCAAAATTTTGACCTTGATTACAAAGATGGACAAGTAGCTGTATATGGACAAGTTAGTTCTGATTCAGACAAGTCAATGGTTATTTCAGCACTTCAAAATGCAGATGGAATTAGATTTGTAGATAATCGACTCTCCGTAACAGC
>JALZVN010000243.1 GCA_023299965.1 Saprospiraceae bacterium
TTCGCTCGGTCCTTTGCCTACGCCCAAGCTAGGCTAGGACTGATATCTCTGCATGATGTTCAGCCAAAATGCTTCCATCTTTCCGAGATATCAATGCGTCGCAGCGCTAGGTCAGCAAGTGTTAGATAAGATACATTAATATTTAATTTATTCTAATTTTTCCTTTGCGTAAGATACCTACTATCAACTTTTTATATGCTTGTTTGTCATTGAGTCAAGTCAGTGTTTTGGACCGCATAAAATTAATTCAATTTCAAGAGCATAATTAGTGATACTTTATGACAATTTTATCGTCACAAGTGTGGGTTTGAAAAGTAAGTTAAAACTCTTTGAGCATCTAGCATTTAGTTTTGTTTTTGAGATGTACTTTTAAAAGTTAATCTTACTTGAACGCGTGCTATGTATTATTCTGAGTATCATGTATTTTAGATAATTTTACATATATTAGCGCAATTCATCCCAGCTTACCAAAGGCGGACAAATTATAATCTTATTATTTTTTAACATTTAAATTTTCAAAACGAAGATGAATAGGCCATTAATTATTATTCTCATCTTACTCTTTCTTGCTTTTTTATTCCTTGGTTCTAGGTATCACTACAAGAACAGTTCTTGTGTTGCTGCACCAGCGGCGGCAGCTACCACAAACAACGGAATATGGGCATTTGATGATGGGAAAGCGTACAATGCAGAGTCAAATCAATATTATAGATTCAAAAGGAATACATCTAAATTTATTCCAGAAACGAGCGAAAACTTTAAATCAACGATTGGTAACACAGTTAATTATTTGAAGAAAAATGGTTCTAGAGCATTAACAGTAACAGGCCTTTATTCTGCCACTGAGAAATACGCTGGTAACGCTGGCAACTTGGGACTAGCAAGAGCAAATGACATCAAAGCCAATTTAATAAAACAAGGGGTTCCTGCAAATCAAATCGTTACGGAAGCAAGAATCTTAAGAGAAGACTTGTTCAGAAAGGACACACTTCAAAGAGGTGCTTACTTCACATTTTACCCAACGTCAGGTAAACCTAATGCTGTAGCACAATCAGCTACTTCTTACATGGCTGGCGCTGCTCCAGCGGCTGGTGCTAAATTGGTTGGTAAGGAAATGACAGTATATTTCAATACAAACAAGGCTTCACTCAGACTTTCATCCAAAGAAAGACAAGACATGAAAGATATCAAAGATTATTTGGATGCTGTCCCTGCTGCGAGACTTAAAGTAGCTGGACATACGGATAGTAGAGGTGACGCTGCTTTTAACAAGACATTGTCTCAAGGAAGAGCTGAGTTTACAGCTAAGCAATTGACAGAAAGATTTGGCATACCTACAAGCAGAATAGATGCGATTGGATATGGTGAAGAGCAACCTGTAGATTCTGCTGAGAATGCTGCAGCATGGAAGAAGAACAGACGTGTAAATGTTACACTAATGAATAAATAATAAATTAACTAACTTAATAAATATATAGACATGTTTTCATCGTGGTGTTTTTTGTTACCATTATTATTTGGTGCATTACTTGGCCTTTTAGGAGGTTGGATAGGTTGGTTATTAAAGCGACCTAAAGAGAAATTAGTTTATCAAGATAAAATCGTCGAAAGACCGATTGAAGTCGTAAAAGAAATTGAAGGCGTTAGCTTGATGAGTAGACCTGTTGATGTGCCAATCGAAAAGATTGTTACCAAAGAGGTTGAAGTTATAAAAGAAGTAGTAAATGAGGCTGAAGTAAACAAATGGAAGAAGAAATATGCTGACTTAGAAAGTGAGCATAAATCTGTAAATATGAAATTTGTTGATCTGGGTAATACAAGTTCAGGATGGAAAACTCAAATTGCTTCATTGACTGCAGATTTGGCAAGAAAGCCAAAAGAGGTAGAGGTAATTAAGACCGTAGAAAAGATCGTTGAAAAGCCTGTAGAAGTGATCAAAGAGGTAGAAGTGATCAAAGAGGTAGAAAAGATTGTAGAAAAGATTGTAGAAAAGCCTGTTGAAGTAATCAAGGAGGTAGAGAAGATTGTAGAAAAGAAAGTGGAAGTACCTGTTGAAGTGCTTAAAGAGGTAGAGAAGGTTGTAGAGAAGAAAGTGGAAGTACCTGTAGAGGTTATTAAAGAGGTAGAGGTTGTAAAAGAAGTAGTGAATGAAGAGGAGGTAAATAGATGGAAGAAGAAGTATTCAGACTTAGAAAATGAAAACAAGTCTGTTAATATGAAATTCATGAACCTTGATAAGTCCTCTGTTGGATGGAAATCACAAATTGCATTATTGACTGCAGACTTGGCTAAGAAGCCAAAAGAGGTAGAAATAATCAAAGAAGTAGAGAAGATCAAAGAAGTAGAAAAGATTGTAACTAAGGAGGTTCCTGTAGAAGTAATCAAAGAGGTAGAAGTAATCAAAGAGGTAGAAGTAATTAAGGAAGTAGAGAAGATTGTAACTAAGGAAGTGCCTGTAGAAGTGATCAAAGAAGTAGTTAACGAAGACGAAGTTAACAAATGGAGAAAACGTTACTCTGAATTAGAAAACCAACACAATTCGGTTAACAATAAGATCGCGGAGCTTGATAAATCTGCTATTAACTTTAAGTCTCAAATTGCTAAGCTAAATGCTGATCTAGACAAGAAGCCAAAAGAAGTTGAGGTAATTAAAGAGGTAGAAAAGATTGTTGAGAAGAAGGTTGAAGTACCTGTTGAAGTAATCAAGAAGGTCGAAGTGCCAGTTGAAGTGATCAAGGAGGTTGTAAACGAAGATGAACTCAACAAGTGGAAGAAGAGATTTGGCGACTTAGAAAATGATAACAAAGCTACAGCACAGAAATTAGCTGACTTGGATAAT
>JALZVN010000244.1 GCA_023299965.1 Saprospiraceae bacterium
AGAGTTAAGGTTTCACAATCTTTGGGTGTTGCAAGACAATTACGTGAACTAGGTAATAGAGAATGGACGTCAGAAAGAATAGCTGCATCTGATAGATTTAGTACTAGTGCACAAGCCATGGCTGACTTTGAAGAGAATGGAAATATTGACCTTGAAGATCAACTTTATGGTAATGATGGTTTCTTGCAAAACACAAGATTGTCATTAACAGGTGGGTCAGAGAAAACACAATTTTACTTTGGAGGCTCATATAAAGACGAAGAAGGTATCGTAGAGGGAACTGGATACGAAAAAACTTCTCTTAGATTGAATGTAAATCATAAAATATCGAAAATGTTTGACTTGTCAGTATCTTCTAATTACGTCAATTCATCTTCAGATAGAGGGTTTTTTAATAATGATAACTCTGGAACGACTCAAGGAGTATCATTTTCTTCTACGCCAAGTTTTGCTAATTTAGAAAGAGATTCAGAAACAGGACTTTTTCCTGATAATCCTTATGGGACTTCGAATTTCCTAGAAACTGCTTCTGATATAACTAATAACGAAAATGTGAATCGATTTATTGGTGGAGGTACATTGACTTCTAAGATTTTGACAACAGATAATAATTCCTTGAAGTTGATTTTGAGAGCGGGTGGTGATTTTTATAACCTAAACACAACTGCTCTATTCCCCAATACATTACAATTCCAAAGTAACGATAATGGCCTAAATGGTGTTTCTGTTCAAGGTTTCACTAGAAATTTGAATACAAATTTATCAGCATTTTTAGTACATAGCTATTATGCAGATAACGGGATGTCATTTACTACCTCTGCCGGGGTTACGCAAGAAGATTTTGATAGAAATACTATATTAGGAGAAGCTACAGACCTTATTGGTGCGGAAACGAACTTAGATCAGTCTGGAAGCAGAAATGTTACTCAATTTAGAGTGATTCAACAGGATAAAGGATTTTTTGCGCAAGAAGAATTTAATTACAATGATATTGTATTAGCGACTATTGGTTTTAGAGCGGATAAGTCATCTAACAACGGGGACGTCAATGAGCTATTTTTCTATCCTAAAGCAAATGTTGCGTTCAATATTGATCAACTTCCGTTTCTTAAGGAGTCAACTATAATAACTGGATTAAAAGTGAGAGCAGCTTATGGAGAGTCTGGGAACTTTGCAAATTTTGGCGCAAAGTCAACCATACTTGGTTCTTCTATTGTTGATGGGTCTGCAGGTGTTCTTGTACCAGCCTTATTAGGAAATTCTGAAGTAGGTCCAGAAAGACAAAAGGAATTTGAAGTGGGAGCCGATTTCAATTTCTTAAAGCGTTTTAATTTAGACTTTACTTACTATCAGAAAAATGTAGAAGACTTATTATTAAATGCTGATCTTCCATCTTCATCTGGTTTTGCAGCTCAAGTAACGAATGCTGCTGAGCTTGAAAATGTAGGATTTGAAATAGGTGTTAGTGCTAACATACTTAATACAGAGAACACTATATGGAATACTAGATTTGGATTTTGGACAAATAATGCAGAAGTAACTCGTTTAGATGTTCCTGCTTTTACTACAGGTGGTTTTGCGGATTTTCTAGGAAACCAGTTGGTAAAGGAAGGGTTCAGTCCATTAACTGTAATTGGTGTAGGACCAAATCCAAATATTACTTTGAATGGAGATGGAGAGCCAACTTTGCAAGAATATGGTTCTGGTGAGGCAGATTTTCAATTGTCTTGGTACAATCAATTTTCTTGGAAAAATTTCGACCTTTCGTTTGTTTGGCATTGGAAGGAAGGTGGTGAAAACATCAACTTGTCAACTTTATTGTTTGATTTGAGTGAAACTACACATGATTTTGATGATACAGATTTAGATCCTGATGGTGTATTAGCTAACGGTCCTTACAGATTGAGTTTATTAGGGTCTAGTACGGAACCATATATTCAAGATGCTGGATACATTAGATTGCGTGAAGTAGGCTTGTACTACAATATCCCAATTAAGGAAGGATATGGTTTAAGAAACGTCAGACTTGGATTCTCTGGGAACAACTTGGTTAATATCTTTGACTACGATTCGTACGATCCTGAAGTTTCTAACTTTGGTGGAGGCGGTTTGTCAACAGGAGTAGAAGTTACACCATTTCCATCATCTAAGCGTTTTGATTTTCACGTACAGTTAGAATTTTAATAACAAATTAATTAATTGAATATGAAATATATTTTAAATATAAAGACAGCATTGTTGCTGGCCTGTTTCATGGGATTTTTTGCCTGTGAAATTGACGATTTGCCCAATCCAAATGGGCCAAGTATAGATGGAGTGCTTACTGATGCTACTTCGAGTCAATTGCAAATTTTAGTTACTGGAGCAGAAGAAGGATTAAGAGGAGATATCTCTTTTTACTATGATGTAGTTTCTATTATAGGTAGAGAATATTACTTCTTTACAGGATCTGATCCAAGATATACGGGTGAGATTTTAGGTAGAGGAGATGCGACTTTGGATAATGCTGGGTTTTACGGTAACCGTCCATATTTTGGAAGATATAGAACTATTAGAAACCTGAATGTGTTAATCGAAGCTGCGATGAATTCCAGTACGATTACTGAACAAGAGTTGCAAGGATACCTTGGATTTGCAAAAACAATTCAGGCGTACGAGTTGCATATAGTGAACAATCTCCAATTTCAGAATGGGATCAGGGTAGATGTTGCGGATATAGATAACTTGGGCGGTTTTGTCACTTATGAAGAGGGTCTTGCAGAGACTCTAGCTTTATTAGATGACGCTTTGGTAAATTTGAACGCCGCTGGAGAAGAATTTCCATTTAGTCTTTCTGGTGGATTTACTGGTGTTGAATTTCTATCCAATGGGGATTTACTTTTTCCAGGCTTTGATAATCCTATTAACTTTGCACAATTTAATAGAGCACTAAGTGCAAGAATAGCTTTATATCAGGGGAATAATGCAGACGCTATTAGTAGGATTCAGACTTCGTTTTTTGATCCAATGGCTCCATTGACTAGAGGTCCTTCACGTTTTTACTCTAGCGCTGGTGGTGATTTCGCTAATAATATTTTTAGAGTTCCTGGTCAGAATGATGCGATTATTGCACACCCTTCGTTTTTAGAAGATGCAGAAAGTGGTGACAATAGACTCGGAAAAATATTACTTAGACAAGATGCAAATGGAGTAACTGATACTCTTGCGCTTGATGGGCTAAGCGGTACTCATGATGTTTGGGTATTCAGGTCTTTAGAGGATCAAGTTCCTTTAATTAATAATGAAGAGTTAGGGTTAATCCTTGCAGAGGCTAATATTGGTATAGATAACGGTATGACAGTTAATCTTATCAATTGGGTGAGAGGTAATGCTGGTTTAGGAGATTATACTGGTGGAACTAGTGATGCCGAACTTGTAGATGAGGTACTTAATCAAAGAAGATACTCTTTATATGCTTTAGGGCACCGATGGGTAGATATGCGTAGATTCAATAGATTAGATCAGTTACCACTAGATAGAGATGGTGATGATGTTTTTCCACAATTGCCGCGCCCTGTTGATGAACTTTAAGAAGTAAGCATATAATTTTAGAAATACAAAGTAGGTTGTCTATTGATTTAGGCAGCCTACTTTTTATATAATTAGCATATACGAAAAGCTGGCTGCACAAAATGAATTGCACAGCCAGCATTACCAAAAATATTATCTACTTCTTTATTATTTGTTCTAAGGATTATAGCATTATATTCTGC
>JALZVN010000245.1 GCA_023299965.1 Saprospiraceae bacterium
ACTAGCAATTCGCAATATATACCATGACAAGCTGTTTTTCTAAATAGAGGCGTTTGTGCTTTCAAACAATCAAGTCACATATTCCTCCCACGTCGCATTTTTGATTGCTAGATATTCCTAATATTATTCTTTCAAACCCATTATCGATTTAAAATAATTTTAAATCTGATAAAGTAATTTTAAAACTAGAGTCCATGAAAAAATGTCTATTTTTCGTCTTTTCCGCGATGTTATTATTACCTATGCTGTCTCAAGCACAAGGGTGCATCGAAATTACCAATATTGAGCAATCAGATTGTGAAGTTGGAGATAACTTCTCCGTTTTTGTATCATTTACTAGCGCTAACAGTACGGATTCCGTTTTTGTCTTCTATGATGGCAATTTTTTCGGCAAGTATTCTTCAACTGACCAGCCATTAGATTTGTTTCCACTTAATGCGGACGAGGAAAATCATCTCATCGAGATATTTGATACAGAAAACACAAACTGTAGAGATTCAGTAGATATAAACGCAGTCTGCCAGTCTGGTTTCTTCTGCTCTTCAGAGATTCACTCGGTGAGTTCAACTTTTATGGATGACGGATTAAGTGTCACTGTTGATTACTCTTTTGCAGATCCCTTGTCAGAAGTACACATTTTAGTCAATAATGAATTTGTCACAAATGGAGAGGTTGGAGAAAATATTAGCCAAACATTCGAAGTGCCAAATGACCTAAGTAATATATATGAGATTACTGTACTAGATTCAGAAATGACGACTTGTGCAGATATAGATACGCTTGAGGTAAAGCCTTGTGAAGATATTTTAATCAAGGTAGATTCGTTTTCTTGTAACCCGGATGGAACGTATGCTTTTGTTGTGTTTGTAAGGTCTGAAAATGCAAGGTCCAATAACATTGATATATCTATTAATGGAGATGATTCTTTCTTCTGGAATAATACATTTTTTGGACATAAAAAATTTTATAATGTTGTTCCGCGCACAAATTCAGAATATGATATCGTAGAGATATGTATTGATGATGAGCAAATATGTTGTGAGACGCTAGAATTTAAACAGCCCGAATGTCTAAATAACCAAGACTGTAGGTTTAATGAAATCTATATTGATTATCAGTGTGCTACTTCGGACTACAGAATTAGACCTTTTGTGCACGGGGATTATATTGGAGAGTATGACCTCTTTGTAGATGGAGAGCCAATAGGTGGAAATTTTAGATATGAGTATGGAAGTTTTCATACTATCAGGGTAGTATCAGAAACTGACCCTTCTTGTTTTTTAGAAAGAGAGTTTGGAATCGAAGACTGTAATGAGAATGTCGCATGCCCAGATTGTGAAGTAAGTCTGGCATCTATTGAATGTAACGATGATGGAACTAGTGATTTGATTATAAATCAAAATTTTGGAGACTTTGGATTTGATTGTATAGACTTGTTTATTTCTAGTAGCTCGTATGGGGGCACAAATATATTCTATAATTTTTATGTAGAGCAAAATCAAATAAACTTGTCAAATTTAACTCTAGATCCAAGTCAAGATGGATTTTTTATAAGAGTAATAGCAGTTAACGAAGAGCACAATACTGCAAATATTTATTTCGAATTACCAGATTGTGGTTTTTGCTCCTTGGATGAATTAGAAATAGGAAACCTCTCCTGCAATGCGAATGGGACTACCTTTAATATGACTGCAAATTATGAAACGATTAATACAGATGCTTCGCAAGTAGATGTATTTCTAGGTCAAGAACTATTTGGGACATACGATATCGGCAACCAAGTTACTTTAGAAAATATTCCATTCAGTTTGACTACCGAAGTAAAGACATTGACCATATGTGTAGATGATAATCCCAATTGTTGCGAAACTATTGAATATCAACAACCAGATTGTAGCTCTTGCTCAGTAGTTGACTTAGAGATCGAATCTATCTCTTGCAATTCTGATTTTAGTACCTTTAATATAACTGCAAATTATGAAGTATTTAATACAGATGCTTCTCAGGTAGATGTATTTATAAGCCAAGTACTAATTGGAAGATATGATATCGGGAGTCAAGTTATTTTAGAAAACGTGCCTCCTAATTTCACTTCCGAAGTACAGACATTGAGAATATGCGTGGATAATGATTTTAATTGTTGCCAAACTATTGAATTTGAGGAGCCAGATTGTTTTTACGATTATAACGATTGTACTATAGAAAATCTAAGTGTAGAGTTTGTCTGCATAGAGAACTTAGACGAAATATTTCCAATTGTAGATTTTGACAATAATGCTAATGCTGGTCCTTTTCACATTTATGTGTCTAGTCAGGTTTATGGCCCCTTTACCTCAGATGTTCTTCCAATTCAGTTAGATGCTCTACTTCGGAATGATGATTTCTTTGTAGGAGTTATAGTAGGACCATATTGTGAAGAAAGAATTCATATTGATGAAGTTGTGTGTCCGGGAGATAATGAAACTCAATGCTTGTTGAATAGGTCAGAAATAGAGGTGTTTGATATCAAATGCTCCGGCAATGAAGAATATGATTTGTCAATAGATTTTGATGTAGAGGGAGATGTCAATATACCTTTTTCAGTCTATCTAAATGGAGCTACGATTAGTACCGCTAGCTATGATGAACTTCCTCTGGTTTTAACTGGTTTGATGACGACATATGAATATGGAATAGAAACGATTACTATTTGTGCAGATGATGTGCAAGAAGATTGCTGTTTTGATTTTACATACGAAGTTCCTACTTGTATATCTAATTCTGTAGTTGCCACTTTATTAGAGGATGTATCACTAAGCCCAAATCCTACTAGAGATGTTATCAATATTGACAACATCCCAAGTGAGGTAATTGGACTCAATATACTAGATAATTTAGGCAGGTCAGTTCAGCAGATTGATGCCAGTGAATATATGCAGTTTGACGTATCGGCGTATCCGGAAGGAGTCTATTCTATTCAGTTTTTTACGGCGGATAATAGAGTGTTCAATAAGCGATTTGTAAAAATGAAATAGAGGACTCCACTTTATACTTTTCATTTCTATCTGAAATCTAATATGC
>JALZVN010000246.1 GCA_023299965.1 Saprospiraceae bacterium
ACGCCTCCGTAGCTATGCGCTACTACATCCAAACTAGACCATAAGTCCGGATTCACACCACGATCTGCTAGCAATAACAAGGCCTCCTTGATGCCCGTCAGCGCCTTAGGGACAAATCGCCTAGGCAGTGGTCGAGAAAGGGACTTTTGATACCTAGGATAGATAACAATATTGCCATCCGCCACCAGGTGCTTGATCCATGCCCCAAAAATCATCGGATTGAAGGCGCCGTATCCATGTATAAAAACAACTACATTATTCGCTGATTTTGCTTGCCCCTTTGGAGAATATATCCAAAAACCGTCTGCTTTCTTAGACGCATCCAACACTTCGATACTATCCCCTATCTCTCCTACCTTATACTTGGGGATCTTATATTTGATATCATTTGCCTCACACGGAACTGAAAAACCGAAAGCAAACATCATTAGCAAAAACACGGAAAACTTCATAATTCGCAAGGACTTTATCTTTAGGGCATCTGTACATCAAAAACAACGCATTATCCATGCGGTTCGTTGTTGATCCAGGCCACCATTTTAAAATATTTGGGCGCTTTTTCGCGTGATCCGCTGTACTCCATACCCTAGAGCGCTATTCAGGATATGTCTGGCTAGTATTCGTAGGTGTACTCATCCGTCACCAGCCATTCCTTCATTAGCGCTCCAGGGCATCTCGTGCCGCTACTCCCACGAGCGCGAGGGTATTGCCCAATTGACAAAGTTTGGTGATTTAAATCTTCAAGCTATTGAATTACAATAGTTTCAACAATTCGGATACTTCAACTTGCTCCCTATCCAAAAGCATCGCTCGGGCAGGATCATGAGTCTATATCATTGCAAACCAGACCTAATACCTTTTGAAATTTATAATGGTATAAGGTACTTCAACAACATACCACACCTCACCAATTAGCCTCGAGATAATAAACATAAATAATGGTACATTCACTACCTTTGCCCTATCATGAAAAAACCAGTTGGCGTCATAGGATCAGGTAGTTTTGGAACAGCTATCGCCAAGATACTCTCCAATAATTCGGATGTTTATATCTACTCTCGCAGGACCGAGGTCATCAAAGAAATTAATGAACAGCACAGCAATTTAGGGGTGGAGCTATCTGATAACATCAGGGCAATCAATGATCTAGAAAAGCTTGCAGCAGAATGCGACGTTATTTTTCCAATTGTCCCTTCTGCCTCTTTTAGAGAAGCTATTCAAATGTTATCTCCTTATTTGAGACCCTACCACTTAATTATACATGGCACCAAAGGCTTAGACATCACTGGCTACACCTTGGATACACTGGATAAATCCATCAATCGATCCAACGTGCATACTATGAGTGAGATCATTGTCCAAGAGACAACAGTCATCAGAGTAGGTTGTCTTTCAGGTCCGAACTTGGCTACAGAAATTCTACAAAACAAGCCTACAGCTACAGTGATAGGATCTCGATTTGACGAAGTGATAAAGGCAGGAGAAAGATTGCTCAATACAGACAACTTTCTTGTTTTTGGGACCAATGATATCCTAGGTGCCGAGATGGCGGGTGCATTTAAGAATGCCATCGCGATAGGCTCCGGGATTATAGATGGTATGGATATGGGCAAAAATCTCCAATCTACGCTCATCACCAGAGGGCTTAGAGAGATGATTTTCCTAGCTAAGGCAATGGGTGCTGATATAAAGACTTTTTTTGGAACTGCAGGTATTGGTGATTTAGTGGCTACTACTACTTCTCCCAATTCTAGAAATTTCTCCTTCGGAAGACGCATTGGATTGGGGGAGAAAGCAAGCTTCATTGTCAATGACATGCAAGAACTCGCTGAAGGATATAGAACCGTCCAAATCATGAATTATCTAGCGATTCAATACAAACTTAGGCTCCCTATCATCAAGATGATTTACGCTATTCTCTTTGAAGATTTCGATCCCGAAAAAGCAATCAAATTTTTGATCAGATACCCATACGGTGTGGATGTAGATTTTTTGTAGTGCACAAATTGACCTTTTAACGTACGTTTAACAAGGATTGGTAGTAAAAGGGAAACAAAAGAACTTATCTTTTCATAACTTACTTTAGCTCCCCTTTATAATTTATTGACTTTAAGATTTTTCATGTACCTAAAAATCATTAGTACTTTACTTTTTTCTTTCTGCATTTTGGCCCTATCAAATGGACAGATAAACGTGGATACCATAACTAGTGAATATTCCTTAGGTTTCGAAAATGATCTTCCCGTTTATCAATATCTCAATGAAGAAGGACGAACAGAATCCATAAACATCGCTCCAGCTCATCAAGCTAAATACCAACAATATCATCCCAAGCAAAAAGCCAGCGAAAAAGTAAAGCCTGGCAGTAGTAGCGTTATTTATAATGGGAAAATATCTAGGCAAGACAACTTTGAAACAATCTGCCCACAGTCCTTTGACAAAGTAAATGGAGAGATAGAAGAAAGCTATGTAGTGTCTAGAAATGACTCTTGTTTTCTATTGAGCAAACAAGATTGCTCTCTTCAATTCATACATGAACTAATCGTCGAAGACCTAATCCTACCCTACAATTACCGAAGCATCCAAATTTATAACGAATACCACAAAACGCTTACAGTCTACAATCCAGAGGGTGTCAAACAATCTGTAATCAACTGGGAAGATTTATTTTTTGCTCCCATTGACAATGGCTACTATATTTATTTAGGATTGAAGGAAGGCGGAAGTGCAAGGTTTGATTTTGCAAATAGGTATGTCAATAACCAAGGAGAAATCGTCTCTGAGGGAAAGCTCAGTTGCTTGGGAAAAGATGTATTGGCAGTTAAAAAAGAATCCGGTGGATTTGATTATTTTTACAAAAATGAGAAGAGAGACCTTCCTTCAGGTATCAAACATATTTTTCATAAAAAGAGAGATCTATTCTGTGAAGTGCTTATGGAAAACAATCTCAAAGGTATTTACTCCTTGGATTTTGAACAAGCAATATTACAAGCCCGCTATCTAAAAATCGAAAAGATATCTTTGGAACCCACAGTGACAGAAGATTATCAAACTGGCTACAATAGATTTGATAATGGTAGCTTCTATTTTCAAGCTACGGACACCACTAATCAAATGCTAGTATTCCATGCTGATGGGACTCCTATTCCGCTCAACGAGCAATATTATGGAGCTTCTTTAAAACAGTATACTTTTGGAAATCAAGATTTTTTTGTCATTCGTGATACTGATCAAAACCTCCATGTCTACGATAAAGATTGGAATTTTCTCGCTACCGAAAAAGATGGCATTTTTGGAAAAAATACCAGCAACGAAATTTACAAATACTATTATTTATCTGGTCGAGATGCCATCACACTAAAAGTACTTAGTCATGTATTAAAAGATGTGGAAGGTGAATCTTACTTTGTAATCAACAATGTCAAAGGAGGAAAAAACATCACTAACAAAACGCTCAACCCTTTATTGCAAAAAGACTACACTAGGATCGAACCGATCAATGATGATCATTTTATTCTTTCAATACCTAGCGCCTCTGCTAGCGATAAAAAAGAAGAATACGTAATTGTGAAACTTTTGGATGAATGATATAGCTGTTTACTCAACGTATTCTTTTATCAAATAAATCTCTTTTAATGTAAGTAACTAGCTTGGCGGGTGGAGTGTGAAGGATAGTAGCCATCCCGCTTTTCGCGGGAGTGCGCAGCACCGAGCTGAATAGCGAGTGGCGAATAGCCTGACCCTGAGATTCGCTTTTTCAGCGTATCTCAGCGGGCACACCCAAATAAATATTCTTTGACTACAACAGATTTACTTAGTGCATACTCAACAGTGCGAGACCAAATCCTATGAGGATAAAAATTAGTTTTCGCCATGAAAATTTGTGATGATGTGCGTCCTCGTTTTCAAACAAAATGACTGTAGCTATGTGCAAGAAAGAACCTACCACTACGGCCAGCAACATACTCATATGCAACATACTGATCTCCAACAGCTGACCAATCAATGCACCAACGGGAGAAGAAAGCGCAAAAATACTAAGTACTGCTATCATTTTTGACTTGCTGTAATTGGACTTTAAAATAAAGATGGTCAATGCGAATGCCGCAGGAATCTTATGCAACATTATTGCATACACAAGATGCATTCCGTCATGCCCCCCATCTCCATGGGCGTGCTGATGAAAGCCTTCATATTGTGCCAAGGGCAGCCCTTCGATAACGGAATGAATACACAAACCGACTAGGATCTGGAATAAATAATTACGCTCATTGTGTGCATGGTCATGGACATGTCCGTGCTCTAAGCCACCAGATAAATACTCTAATACGAGCTGCAATAAAAAGCCTACCAAGATCCAAACACCTATCCCTGGCTTACCTACGGAATAGATCTCTGGCAGTAGATGCAGAACGGATATACCTAAAAGATATGCGCCTCCAAATGCGAGTCCATAATTGAGATTGGCCGTGGTAAATCGCTTGAGTACTTGCGCTAAAAAAGCACCAATACCTACAGCTAATATGAGTAATATATAAAGGGTCAAATTCATGCAATCGGATCTAAGTCTACCATTTTTAATGACCAGCGGAGGTTGTATAAATACGCTAAGCCAATGCCTATAATAGATCCAATCAGACCTCCGGTGAAGACGTCTAAAGGATAATGTACTCCAACGTATACTTGCCCATAGGAAATGCTAGCTGCCCATACCAAAAATAGTCCCTTGGTGCGCCTAAAAATCCCACCTATGGTAAGCAGGAAAAAACAGGCAATAGCGAAATGGTTCGTCGCATGACTAGAGGTGAATGAATGCCCTCCTCCACAAGAAACTAGTACCACTGCAGGAGTCTCTAGATGAGCTGCTCTGCATGGTCGATCTCTTTTGACTAGCGGCTTGATGATCTTGCTACTAATCGTGTCTGCCACTGTGATGGTCAAGACGGCAAACAAGAGAAAAGGCAAAAATTGCTTTCGAAAATTAATGCCCACTATAGCCAGTATGAATAGATAAAAAGGGACCCAAAGGTATTTGTTGCGCCATATAGGTGTTATCGCATCAAAGAAATCAGCCCGAAAAGTACCATTGAGCAAAGAAAATAACCATTCATCAAATTGAAGGAGGCTGTCCAAATTTTTAATTTATCTATGAGAGGGCGAATATAGGGATATCCCCTTATAGTTTAGCCGTTTTGGTGTGTGAAAATATAAGCGTACCCAATTGTATAAATAGACCTCACTGTCAGGCACTTCGGATCTAAAAGTAGCCACCTTAGAGTATATTGTGGAGAAAATAATAGCCAAATATTATAGCTGGCTCTATAAGGATAAAAAGAAGCAATTTTAGGCAAAAAACAAGTATCTATAGCATTCCTTTTTAAGAGACATGGGTATTCAATGAAAATAATTTATCTTTAGGGTAAGAAAATAAAACCATCGGCACTAAGATATTATATCTCATTGCTGCACAAACTATTACACATTGGCATTAATCAAATCTATATCAGGAATACGAGGTGAAATCGGTGGTAAAACCGGTGAAAATTTGACACCAATAGACATCGTGGAGTGCACGGCAGGCTATGGTCATTGGGTATTGCAAAATAGCGGATCTAATAAAGTGGTCATCGGACGAGATGCTCGTATCTCTGGCTCTATGGTCCAATCTCTGGTAACCAATACCCTAATGATGATGGGAATCAATGTGGTAGACTTGGACTTGTCTACTACCCCAACGGTAGAAATTGCGGTACCGGAAGCGCATGCTGGTGGTGGAATCATTTTGACTGCAAGCCATAATCCACGGCAATGGAATGCACTAAAATTTTTGAATGCCGAAGGAGAGTTTATTTCTGCTGAGGATGGTACTCAGATTTTAGATTATATCGCTGAAAAAGCATTTGATTTTGCAGGCGTAGATAAACTAGGTACATACGAACGCGATACTACATTTATCAACAAACACATCAATAAGATTTTACGCTTAGATGTCGTTAAAGAAAAAAAGGTACAAGAAAAACGATTTAAAGTAGTTGTGGACTGTATCAATTCGACAGGGGCTATCTCAATACCTCCGCTTTTAGATAAATTACGTTGTGAATATGTACTCATCAATGAAGAAATGAATGGTGAATTTGCGCACAATCCTGAACCCTTGGCGCAGCATCTTACCCAATTGTGTGAAGCAGTAGTAGAGCATAAAGCAGACTTTGGGATTGTCGTAGATCCGGATGTAGACAGGCTAGCGTTTATCTGTGAGGATGGAACTTTGTTTGGTGAGGAATATACCCTAGTCGCTATAGCAGATATGATCCTTTCGCAAACACCTGGAAATACCGTATCAAACTTGTCCTCTACGCGGGCGTTGCGAGATCTTACTAATCGATATGAAGGAAGTACCTATCATGCAAGTGCTGTAGGTGAAGTGAATGTAGTTACTAAAATGAAGGCAGTAGACGCAGTCATTGGTGGGGAAGGAAATGGAGGTATTATATATCCTGAACTGCACTACGGGCGTGATGCACTCGTTGGAATTGCGATGTTCTTATCTTTGCTTGCCGATCGTGGTGGCAAAGTAAGTGAGTTGAAAGCATCCTATCCATCCTATTTGATGGCAAAAGAAAAAATACAATTGACCCCTGACATGGATATTCCGCATATCCTAAAAAGTGTGGAGGCTAGATTTGCTGATGAATCACTCAATAAGGAAGACGGCCTTAAGATCGACTTTGAAGATGGATGGGTACATTTACGCAAATCTAATACGGAGCCGATCATCCGAATATACGCGGAGGCTAACGATACTAAAACTTTAAATAAACTTATCGCTTCTGTCAGAGACGAAGTGAATAGCATAACTGTATAATAAAATAATCATAATTAATGGAAGCAACCATGACTAAGCGAATTTACTTTGACAACGCTGCTACTACCCCGCTTGATCCAATCGTCATAGACACGATGACGCAGGTCATGCAAAACAACTTTGGAAACCCATCTTCGATTCACGCTGATGGTCGTAAATCAAGAACACTTATCGAGTCGGCTAGAAAAGTAGTTGCAAACAGAATCAAATGTTCTGTCAGTGAAGTATTTTTTACAAGCGGTGGAACGGAATCCAATAACACTGCGCTTAAATGCTCTGTGCGTGACTTAGGTGTAAAGCGTATTATTTCTTCTAA
>JALZVN010000247.1 GCA_023299965.1 Saprospiraceae bacterium
ATGAAGTTTGCCAAGCAAGCCATCAGCTTTGAAGCAAAGAGACAGATAGCGATCATGGAAGCAGGAGAAACGGTAGCACAAAATACCTTAAACTTCAATCCGGAGACAGGTGAGACCAGTCCATTGCGGTCTAAGGAAAACGCCACAGATTATAGGTATTTTCCTGATCCTGACTTGCCTCCAGTATTGATCGCACAAGAGCTTATATATAAATTAGAAAAAGAAATGCCTCGCCTTCCTTGGG
Source organism: Saprospiraceae bacterium (assembly GCA_023299965.1). Lineage (GTDB taxonomy): Bacteria > Bacteroidota > Bacteroidia > Chitinophagales > Saprospiraceae > JALZVN01. The sequence goes on from JALZVN010000247.1 coordinate 245, forward strand.
TTTTAGCGCAAGATATCAAAGCAAAATATGGCATTTCAGATGTCGATACACACTTATTGGTTGCCGAAAAGGAAACTGCCAACTATTTCTTGGACTATGCACAACAGTATCCACACGCTAAGTCCTTTGCCAATGTACTTATCCACAAGTTGCTCCCATTGTGCAAAGAAAAAAATACACCTCTCTCAGAATTGTTAGTAAGTCATGCAAACCTTGCGGCCATGCTTGACATGGTAAGTACCAATAAACTAAGTATAGGCGCCGCTACTCAAAAGTTATTACCAGAAATGGTCCTCAAGCCTGAGACGGCACCATCAGAATTGGCTGCACAGCTAGGTATTGTTCAATCATCCAACAGTGACGAACTAGAGATTTGGATTGGTGAAGTAATTGCAGAATTCCCAAGTAAGGTGACTGCCTATCAACAAGGCAAAAAAGGACTCATAGGTTTTTTCATGGGTGAAATCATGAAACGATCAAAGGGAAAAGCTAATCCAAAGAAAACCAAAGTCTTACTTTCGAAAAAATTAGAGCTCTAGTGCTAACTTTATCACGTTAAGATTTTTTATATATTAAGGTATTAAGTAATTTAGTGAAAATTACTCCCTATGAATATCAAAATGCTTAACGAAGATAAACTCTACTACTCAATTGGAGAAGTTAGCAAACTGTTTGATATTTCTAGAAGCCTTATCCGATATTGGGAGGCTGAATTTGACATCCTAAAGCCACACAAGAATGGCAAAGGGGAAAGAAAGTTTACCAAGAAGAATATCGAACAACTCAGCATCATTTATCATTTAGTCAAAGAAAGAGGCTTCACCCTCAAAGGAGCTAAAGCTGAAATTGGCCAGAATAAAAACAAACTTGAAAGGAAGCATAAGGCCCTTAAGAAACTACATGAATTGAAAGGGTTTCTGCAAGAAATCAGTGCTTCTCTATAGACTCGCCTACTTCTTCTTTTTGTAGTCCAATATAGACAAGCTTCTATTACAGAGTTGAAAATCGCGTTCTTCATTTGAAGCGATAACAATCAAACGATCTTGACTAAACTGCTGTAAAGTACTGGTATACCACTCCATTCCTTGCTTATCTAGATTAGTCGTTGGCTCATCCAATAATAAGACACTAGTATCTGCGCAAATAGCCAAGGCTAATTTTACTCTTTGTTGCATCCCTGAAGAATAGAACCGAAGTTCTTTATGTGCAGCATGTTTGAGCTGCATCAAGTCGATGAGTGCATCCACATTCAATCCCTTTTGTAAGGATTTGAATCGAATATATAATTCTATATTTTCTACTAGATTTAGCCTTGACATCATGTTGATATAAGGCGCAGCGAAGGTGACATCTTGATAGATACTGTCTCTGTCTATCTTATTATTAGTCTTATCAAAGTAAGTAGTCTCTCCCTTATTAGGAGATAAATGACCGGAGAGAATTTTTAGAAAAGTAGATTTTCCTGAGCCATTGTTACCGGTAATAGATATGATGTCTCCTTGATTGAGCGTGGCATTAATTCCTCTAAAAATCCATTTATGTTGGAATTTCTTAGATACTCCATCAAGGACTATAGAGGAACAAGGCGACACAGATTCTATTTAGTTTTTGAAGTACGAAGGCCACGCATAATACCTCTATCTGCTCCTCTGATGAAATCTAAAATTTGATCTCGCTCTTTGGTTACATCCATATTGGTTTCGATCTCTAAGAGTGCTTGACTAGTATTATTGGTCTTTATGTAAAGAGTTCTGTATATATCTTGTATTTGTTTCACCTGCTCTTCAGTATACCCTCTACGCAAAAGCCCAACCGAATTCACACCTGCATAAGAGATAGGCTCTCTAGCAGCTTTTGCAAATGGAGGAACACTTTTTCTCACCATTGTATTACCTGCAATAAAGCTATGTGCTCCAATCTTCAAGAACTGCTGCACAGCTACTAATCCTTCGAGGATCGCAAAGTCATCAATCTCAACGTGTCCTGCAAGGTTTACATTATTCGCTAGAATAACATTATTCCCCAGTATACAATCATGAGCAACGTGCACGTATGCCATTAGCAAGCAATTATCTCCCACAACTGTTTTATTCGCATAGCTTGTTCCTTTATTTACGGTCACATACTCTCTAATAGTAGTATTATTCCCAATAAAAGTAAGAGTCTCTTCCCCTTTGTACTTAAGATCTTGAGGAGTACCCGCAATTACAGCACCAGGATAAATCTTGCAATTTTCGCCAATACGTGCTCCAGCGAAGATGGTAGCATTAGGTCCAATCCAACAATTATCCCCAATCTCTACATCTCTATCGATGTAAGTAAAAGGTCCAATACTAACATTTTGTCCGATTTTTGCTTCTGGGTGAATGTGAGCAAGTTTCTGTTGTGAGTCTGTTATTTTCATTTGAATTTACTTACGCTTTACAATTTGTGCGATTAATTCCGCTTCCGAAACGATCTTGTTTCCTACATAAGCGGTAGCTTCCATTTGTACTATCCCTCTTCTTATAGGAGACATGAGTACCATTTTTAATATGAGGGTATCTCCTGGGACTACTTTATTTTTAAATTTACAATTGTCAATCTTAACAAAGTAGGTATCCCAAAGTTCTGGTTCATCTACGGTAGATAATGCTAGGATACCTCCTGTTTGAGCCAAAGCTTCAATTTGCAAAACACCAGGAAAAACTGGATTTCCAGGAAAATGTCCTTGAAAAAACTGTTCATTAAAAGTAACGTTCTTGATGCCAACAACGTGGCTTTTAGAAAGCTCAATTATTTTATCAACCAATAAAAACGGGTATCGATGAGGGAGCATCTTTTTGATGCCTTCGAGGTCCATTATCGGAGGGATATTAGGATTATATGTTGGTTTTCCCTTTAGTTTTTTGTTTTCATTGATATATTGCTTCAGAACTTTAGCAAAAGCTACATTTGCTCTATGTCCAGGTTTTTTAGCAACAATTTTCCCCTGAATAGGCTTTCCTACCAAAGATATATCACCAATGAGGTCTAATAACTTATGTCTTGCTGGTTCATTAGGAAAACGTAATTTAGTCGTGTTCAGTACTCCTTCATTCTCTATTTTTACGTCTTTCTTACCTAACTTTTTTTCTAACTGCTTCAATTGCTTAGTAGTATAAGCCTTATTAGCTATTACCACCGCATTGTCTAAGTTCCCCCCCTTGATCAAGCCATTGTCTAGCAAGGCTTCCAGCTCGTTTACAAATACAAAAGTTCGACAAGGCGCAATTTCCTTCTCATAATCTTTTAAATCATCGATTTGAGCGTATTGTTTACCTAAAACTGGAGAATTAAAATCTATTAACACCGTCAAGCTTAGTTTATCAGAGGGGGTGGCAGTTATTTCTGCGCCTGTTTCTGGATCCTTATACTCAATGTTTTCAGTGATTACAAACACATCTTTATCCTCACTTTGTTCCTCAATGCCGCACTTTTTTATCTTTTTTACGATCTCCAAAGCACTCCCATCTAGAATAGGCACTTCTGGACCATCAATGTCAATCAATGCATTGTCAATCCCCAGCGCATAAAATGCAGAAAGCGCATGCTCTATGGTGCTAATAGAAGCTTCCTCCTTGCCAATCGTAGTACATCTTACTGTAGAGTATACCCTGGATACATCAGCTTTGATAATCGGCTCTCCGTCAATATCGGTTCTCTTAAACTTGATTCCGTGATTAGCAGGAGCTGGTCGAAAGGTTATTTTACATTCTCCACCCGTGTGTAGACCAGGTCCTTTTAAGGAGAAAGATTTTTTAATGGTTTGTTGCTTCATCTAGTACGCAAAAATTTATCACAAAACTACTAATTCTCAGTAGTCCAAGTCAGGTTTATGATTGTTTTTTCTCTAAATTTTGCACCCTTTCTTGCATTTTAGGGAGTTTCCTGAAAATTGAATACGATTTAAGGTAATCTCTATAATTGAGTGCAGGTGAACCATACCAGCTAGTCCCCTCTTCTTTTATACTTTTGTTAATCCCGCTTTGGGCTTGGATCTTAGTTCCATTTGCAATTTGGATATGCCCCACAATCCCTACTTGCCCTCCAATAACACATTTTTCTCCAAGCTTGGCACTACCAGCTACCCCTGTTTGAGCAGCTATCACCGTGTGTGCGCCAATCTCTACATTGTGCGCAATCATTACTAAATTATCTAATTTGACCCCTTTTCGAATTATAGTCGAGCCCATGGTCCCCCTGTCTACTGTGGTATTTGCACCAATTTCAACATCCTCTTCAAGGATAACGTTACCTATTTGAGGGATTTTCTTGTAGCTACCGTCTTCAGCGGGGGCAAAACCAAAACCATCTGATCCGATAATCACATTAGAATGTAAAATAGTGTTATCCCCTATAATGCAATCTTTATAAATACGCACACCTGGATACAATAACACATTGTTTCCAATAGTAACATTATCTCCAATGGATACTTGGGAGTGAATTTGCGAACCTGTTCCTATTTTCACTCCATTTCCAATCACGGTAAAATGATCGACAAATGCTGAAGGATCAATGATAGTTCCTTGACCTACAATAGCTTGATCTGAAACCCCAGACTTTGCTTCCTGATCACCAAATTGCTTCAACAAGATAGAAACGCTCTGATAAACATCATCTACGCGGACTAATGTAGCAGAGATATCTTCTTTTGGTTTGAAATCCTTGGTAACCAACAAAACTGAAGCCTTAGTAGAATAAGCAAATGCTTCATACTTCGGATTGGCCAAAAATGCAATTGACCCTGATTCCGCTTCTTCAATCTTGCTAGCAGTAGATACTAGCACTTCACTGTCTCCTTCGACTAGGCCTCCAAGTAGGTCGGCTAATTTTTTGGCAGAAATTTGCATGATGTAAAGTTAGTAAAATATTGAATTTATATACATTTGCAGAAACATAGGATTTGCATTATGCAGCAGCCACACAAAATGCTTATCCTAACATTGATGATCCACAATAAATTATTCCACTATGTCGTCACTAGTAAGAATCGGAACCAGAGGAAGTAAACTTGCATTATGGCAAGCCAATTTTGCTAAGCAAGCGCTAGCGGATATAGGAGTTGACAGCGAGTTACATATTATAAAAACCAAAGGAGATCAAATACAGCATCTCTCTTTTGACAAAATTGAAGGTAAAGGCTTTTTCACTAAAGAAATTGAGGCTGCTTTGCTCAACAAAGAGGTTGATTTAGCGGTTCATTCAATGAAGGACCTTCCAACCGAAAAGGTCGAAGGGCTAGTCGTAGCGGGTGTTTCTGCAAGAGCAAACCCTGCAGATTGGTTAATTATAAAAAAGACAAGCTTTTCTCCCAACAATACATTGTCACTTCCAGAAAATGCAAAAGTTGGGACCTCTTCAGCCCGTAGAAAAGCGATGCTATTGGACCTTTGTCCTAATGTCGTCACCTCAGATATCAGAGGTAATGTACCTACAAGACTAAAAAAGCTGCAAGAAGGTGAACTGGATGCGATATTATTAGCTGCGGCTGGATTGATACGGTTGGAGTTAGATTTATCTGATTTTGAGGTTGTTAAGCTTCATCCAAAGGAATTCATTCCGGCACCTGCCCAAGGGGTAGTAGCGTATCAAGTGCGAGAAGATGATATAGATCTTCGAAGAATTTTGAAAAAAATTCACCATTCGGAGGTAGCGGAATGCACAAATGTAGAGAGAAAGGTGCTCAACTTGCTAGAAGGAGGTTGCCATATGCCCTTGGGTGTCTATTGTGAGAAAGATGAAATGGGTAATTTTCATGCTATTGCAGGCTTTGCCAAAACCTGGGATAGCCCTATTGTAAGAAAACGTCTTTCATACAGCACAAATTTTCAACTGGCAGATGACTTATTCAAAGAATTGCAGTCTTAAATAATAGCAGAAAGTATGTACCTATTTTTTGATACCTCGGCAAATGGAACTCCTAAGAACTGGAAAGCACCGATAAATGACCCATTTAACTGGCCAAGAATGATTCATCTTTCATGGCTTGTATATAATGAAGACAGAGCGTTAATTACCTCCAGAAATGACATCATAAAACCAAAGGGTTTTACGATAAATGAAGAAATTGAGAAAAAACACCATATTAGTCAGGAAAAATCCGTAGCTAATGGTGTAGCTATAAAAGAGGCTTTAGTCCCCTTTACAGAGGCGCTAAAAGAGGCCAAGTATGTTGTCAGTTTCAATCAAACGTTTAACAATGGCGTTGCAGGTGCAGAACTCTATAGAGCGAGCATCAGTCCTATTTTAGAACAAAGCAATAATTATTGCTTGATGCAAGAAGCAACTTGGTTTTGCAAATTAAAAGGTACAGGACCTGGCTATAAATGGCCAAGTCTACAACAAATTCATAAAAAGATATACAATGCGGAGTATGAACATGCGGGAGAAGCACAAGCTGATGTCGCTGTAACTGCATTGTCTTTCTTTCATTTATTAGATTTAGAAGCAATAGAAATATTCGATTAATGAAAAAAGTATTTATTAGCAGAACGCTAACTGAAAAAAGCGCAT
>JALZVN010000248.1 GCA_023299965.1 Saprospiraceae bacterium
TTCTTATATTTATATCCATTAAATTTTAAAGAGTTCTTAAGTGCTTGTGGTAAAAAGCAACTTGCTATTGCTTTGGATGAGATACCTGTGAAAAATTCAATTCATTCTACTCTAATTGATTTTTTCAAAGAATACGCTATTGTAGGTGGAATGCCTGAAGCAGTTAAATATTACGTCAAGAATGATAGTAAAATTGGGCTCAAGAACATTTATGAAAGTATCTGTAGCACCTACAAAGAAGACGTAAAGAAATACGCAAAAAATAATACCCAGCGCAAAGTACTTCAACACATATTAGAGACGGCACATTTGTTTCTAGATCAGAGAATAAAATTTAATAATTTCGGAAGCTCTAATTACAAATCTAGGGAGGTGGGTGAGGCATTTCATAGCTTAGATGCCTCAAAAGTAATCCGGCTTATTTATCCAACTACGGATGTTGATCTCCCAGCTAAGCCAGATTTGAAAAAATCTCCAAGGATGCAATTTTTGGATTCTGGGATAGTCGCTTTTAGCTTAGGTATTCAAGCTGATTTGATTAAATTAGATAATACAAATGCTTGGTTTCGAGGTGCAATGGTAGCGCACTTAATCACACAAGAATTGCTTTCTATAAACTTTAATAATTCGATGAGTCCAATGTTTTGGGTGCGACAAAAAGCACAGTCGTCAGCTGAAGTAGACCTGATTTTTACTTATAGAACTTTGCTAATACCAATTGAAATCAAATCAGGGCCGACGGGTAGATTAAGATCTTTATTTGAATTTATGAAAAGAACTCCTCATAATTTTGCGGTAAGAATAAGTCAAAATAAATTCAGTATTGAAAAAGTAAATACAATAGAAGGTAAGGAGTTTTGGTTGATGAATTTGCCTTTGTATTTAGGTACTAAGATTCCCGATTATATTTCCTATTTCGTAAACGAATATTCTAAAAAAAATCTAAATTGAGGTATAAGATTTTATCGCGTTAATTCTTTACATTAGTATAAATAAGTAAAAAATGTATACAACAAACATGAGAAACCACACTTACCTAAAATTAATTACCCTTTGCTGCTTTTTGGGATGCACTCTCGGACTTTCTGCACAAAATGGAATAGGATTATTCACAAGATTTGTGCTGAATCCTAATGGCGAAGTCAGAGCTCTTAGTACAGAACCGAGTAATTTTCTTGCTTTTCAAGGTTTGGGATTTGAGTATAGACGAGATTCAGACAAACACAAACTATATGCAATAAATGTAGGCTTTAATATCAGAGGAAAAATGGGCCCTGGTTACAGCACAGAAAATGAATACTTCACTCAGGTAAGCTGGAAACTGTTCAAGCCTGTAGTTAATGAAAGTGGCATTAAAGGGTACTTTAGTATAGGGCCACGTCTTTTTTATATTAGTCACTCTTTTCTAGCTGATGTTGGTTCTTCTGAGTCTTCCTTTGAAGATTGGGATTTAGGACTAGATCTTCAGATTGGGTTTAATCTTGAATACGCGTTATCTGATAATATAAAATTAACAGGCTATATAAATAGTTTGGATTTAGTATTTACATCGCGTAATACGGAATTCGTAAGTCCAGATGGATCAAGACGTCGAAGTAATTTTTCATTTTATCGAGGGGATGCAAATCTATTCAATGAGGTGAGGGTCGGATTCTCGTATCTGTTGGGAAATGAAAAGTAAAGAAGTGAATGGAGAGCCAATTTGCTTTTAATGTAGATTATAAGCTCAATAAAGGCTTTACGTTGAGCGGTTTTATCACTGTCAAATTCCATTGCTTTAACTGTATATAATCCAGTGCAAACGCCCAATCAGTGCTAAATAAACAAATCTAACGTGTGCGAAACCACCAAAGAAATCCTAAGTCTTGGCTCACTTGCACAAGGCACCAAAGTTTTTTGACTTCTGCCTTTATAAACTATGGTGTCTTGTATGCACTAAAATGGTCTCTGGTGAACTTAGGTGGTTTCGCCTGGGTAAGATTAGCATTTAGAATATGCCATTCTGCGATTAAAATAGGTGAATTATTTTTACCTTCAATTAGAAAATCGAAACAAACAAAAATGAGAAACCATACTTATCTAAAATTATTTATCCTTTGCTGTTTTTATGGATGCACGCTGGGACTTTCTGCACAAAACGGAATAGGACTCTTTAGTAGGCACTTACTTAATCCAAATGGAGAAGTCGCTATAGGGATTCCTGACCGAAACGCGTTTGCTTTTCTAGGATCGGGTATAGAATATAGAAGAGACAAAGAAGAGCATAAACTATATTCGTTTATTATTGGATTCAGTCTTCAAGAAGATAAAGGTCCTCGCTTTAGCACTCCTCCTGGTGTTTTTCTACAAGCGAATTGGAAAATATTTAAGCCACTAATCGATAAAGAAAAACTTAATGGGAACTTTAGTCTTGGTCCACGCCTATTTTATTTAACGCGGACATCTGAGCCTGCAGATGGATCAAGCGATCTTCCAATTAAGGTATCTCGATATGGATTTGAGGTACAAGCCGCCTTTAATTTGGATTATGAACTCAATAGTAACTTTACTTTGACTGGTTTTATTAATTGTATTTCGGCCGCTTTTTCTCTTGTTAATCAAGAAGTAGTAAATCCGATACTAACTCCCGCTCAAAGAAAGGATTCTAGGGGTACTGCTTTTGATCTTGACGGACGTATTTTCAATGAATTGAGACTAGGTCTGATGTATAGCTTGGGGAAATAAAAACAGTAAAACGAGGACATAGATTGTTTCATTATATCTTTTCGAGGATACAGGATGAAAATTCATAGTGTGATTATTTTCTAATGCCTCATTTTACTAATTTTGTTTTGATAGGTTCGCAAAGTAGGTCTGCGTAATGGATTTTGCAACAGTTCTTACCGCTACGGTTATATATATTTATGGAAAACACCAAGTCATATCAACATACTTCTTTTTTAAAGAATTTCAGACAGAAATTTTTAGGTTCTAATGAAAGACCAAGCAAAAATGACCTAAATAAGTATAAGGAAAAAATACAAGCTATAGAGGAGCTTTCGTATGAATCAAAGCGATTTTATATGCTCTTCGATCATTCCATTTTTTTTCCTGCCTACATGAGTAAAAATATAGCAGAAGAAGGTGGGTACAAACAAGATTACCTAATCAGGCAAGGTCTCTCATTTGTGTTCAAGTCTCTTCATTATAAACAACTATCAGCATTGTATAATATGAACAAATGGGGTGCCCAGGCCAGATCCACATTAGGGCCTGAAGAGTTGAAAAGGGCAAATATCTCTTTTTGTGGTTTGAAGTTTAAAGATAAATTAGGTAATTGGAGAGCCTTCTTTTTTAATCAGAAAATTCTTACGCTTAACAGTAAGAACGAAGCATTGCTGTCATTCATTACTGCCGAAGAGATTACCTACTTTCACAACTCTGATGTGTTTTGGTATCGAATAGCATCCAATGATAGTGCTGTAAAGTGGTCAAAGGCATTTTTTAGCTATGGAGTGAAGAAAGAGTCTGATGACCTGTTTACATTCCGAGAGCTAGAAATATTGAAGTTATCAGCAGAAAAGAAACCGAATCTTGAGATAGCAGAACTTTTAGGGATTAGTAAAAATACAGTGGAGAGACATAGGAAGAACATGATTGCTAAATTAGGATTTAGTAACATGACTGGCGTACTGAGAATTTCTCAGATTTTGAACTTAATATAGAGGTACCTTAGATTTAATCCGCCCGTCTCCCATCATGACTATTCGGCAATGTCTTATTTGCTTTAGCACCCAGTCGTTTTAATTTTTCCGCACGATTTAGAAGATTTCCTTTTCCAGTGTGTAGTTTTTTCATGGAATCGTTATATGCTTCTTGGGTCTGTCCGATGCGTTGCCCTATTTTTTGAAGGTCGTCTACTAAGGCAGCAAACTTATCATACATTTTACCTGCTTCGGTAGCGATACCGATGGCGTTTCTTTGTTGCTTGTCATTTCTCCAAAGGGTCTCTACTGTTTTTAG
>JALZVN010000249.1 GCA_023299965.1 Saprospiraceae bacterium
ATAACCATAAATCTCAGTACATATGCGGCAGCTAAAGATAACGAACAAGATTACTGCTAGGGAAAGTCTTTCCTTAGACAAGTATCTTAACGACATAGGAAAAATCACTATGCTCAACGCGGATGAAGAAGCAGAAATGGCACGTCGTATCAGAGCAGGAGACAATGACGCTCTAGAAAGACTGACTGAAGCCAATCTTCGTTTCGTAGTATCAGTTGCAAAACAATACCAAAACCAAGGACTTAGTTTGAGTGATCTTATCAATGAAGGAAATGTGGGCTTAATGAAAGCAGCAACCCGATTTGATGAAACAAAGGGATTCAAATTTATTTCCTATGCAGTATGGTGGATAAGACAAGCCATTTTGCAAGCCATAGTAGAATATTCAAGAATAGTAAGACTTCCACTCAATAAGGTAGGATCTTACAATAAAGTTAATGAAGCATTTTTGAACTTTGTACAAAAGTTTGAAAGGGACCCATCTCACGAAGAGTTAGGGGAGTTGCTCGACATGACACCCAAGGAGATCTCTACAATGATCAAAGGGAACAGTCGTCATCTATCCGTGGATGCACCAATTAGTGGAGAAGCAGGAGATTCAACGATGTTGGACTTGATTTCTCAAGGAGAAGATAACAGTCCAGATTTGAACTTGATGGAGCAATCCTTAAAAGAAGAAGTAGATCATGGTTTAGCGATCTTATCTCCAAGAGAAATTGACGTGATCAGCTCATACTACGGTTTGAAAGGACACAAATCATTGACCCTAGAAGAAATAGGAGAGATGTATGGCTTGACCAGAGAGCGTGTGCGCCAGATCAAAGAACGGGCTATCAGACGACTTAGAAAATCATATAATAGTACACAATTAAAGTCCTATTTAGGATAAATCTTGTGGTAAATTATTAATACAATAGGTAAAAAGACTGGAATTTATTTCCAGTCTTTTTTTTATTTACAGCGTATGCTGTAATTTGGGACAAATTGTAAACAGAACGAATGGCTTTTTCACCTTTTAAGATTTTAGATTACTTCACTTTTGGTAGCAATAGAGTGCAGCAAGAGAGAGATAATCTCGTCGAACAGATTCATGGGCTCTCCGCAGATCTCATTCCTTGGTCAAAGAAAGATGCAGAATTGCTATCTTTTGGGATTACGGATAAGAAGATCTACAAAGGAGACAGCGCCAAAGGAGTATTCGTCTCTATATATGATGAGCCGATTATGGCATTTGCCACTAAAGAATTCAACCGCGCAAAGCTCATCAAAATGGTTATGGCTGCTACAGCCAATCACCAATTTTACTATCTACACAAGTCCAAATCCATCGAGTGCTATCTGAATGGTCAGCAAATCGGTTTTTTGAAGGATGACTATATGTTTTATAGCATGAAAAAACGCCTAGCTGGTCGAATCAATAGTGGGGGAGATGATGCATATAGCACTGTGGTCTATAAAGACGCAGAGTTAGGATTAATCAACCCGCTGTCATTTAACGCTCCATTTAATAAAAGAGTCTTTGACCTCGTTAACGATAAATTAACGGCTGAGGGTGAAATTATTCTCATGTGTATGACGTTTTATTACCTTATAGATAAATTGACGAAATCATAAATAATGCAAAAGTTATTCATTCTCCTATTTTTAGTATTTGGCTCACAGTGGCTTATCGCCCAAGACGACACGCAGCCAAGCCCTGCACCAGACAATCCAATCAATCACTTTGAAGACTTGATCAAGCAGTTCGATCTCAACGGTCAAGGAGGAACTTTCTTTATGGATACTATGATGATCAAGCAGTTTGGAGACTTAGGTATCAATAGCCAAGACTTTGAGCAATCTATGCAAGAGATGATAAAGCAACTAGAGCAGCAATTCCAAAATCTTGATTTTGAAGGATTGCAAGGCTTTGATCAATTGTTTGATGGTTTTGATTTAGACGGGCTTGATTTGGAAGGATTTCCGCCTTTACAAGACGGACAAGTTCCAGCAGAGCCTGGTCAAGAAGGCGAAAAAGAATTAAAAAAGTCTAAAAAGAAAAACAAAACCTACAAATTGTAGTACTATTCAGTAGCATATATTTAATTTTATTCTATCTAAATGATTGTAGCGCAGTCACTTCTGAATATTTATTTATTTAATGCTGATAACATCAACCATTTTATTAAATTGCGGTTAAGTACTTAACAACCTATAGAGAAGATGAGCGTTTTTGATCAAGCAAGAGTTATTATTTACAGAGTAAATAAAAAGGGTCTAGAAATCTTTCTAGAACTTGACGAATCTACCAAAACACCTAAATATAAAGTTCCTGCAGCCATGCTGAAATACTCTTCTAATGATAAATTTCAAGAGGATATCATTGAATTGGACCCTATACAGAATAAAGATGGTTCTATTCAGAAGATCTGTGCTGTTGAAGCAGATTGGCACGAAATACCATCTGTAAGAGCGATCATCAAGCAAGATATCAAATTGGTCAAGAGCGCGGTGAAAAACACGCTTCCAGCTTTTGAGGGCTGTGATTATGTATGTATCAAAGACATACTCAAAAAGAAGATGCCCAACGAATACGCGGCTTTAAAAGAGCTTAAGGACGTCCTTTTAGAGAAGAATCAATCTAAGTATATTTAGGCTCGCATCACAGAATTTTTCCTAATCCTTACAATTTTTCACTACTTATTTGCAAGCATATCTAACATGCTGAGCAGTATAAGTTTCGATTCCCTTTTTGTTCCCAACTTTAATACAAAACGCCCTGTTTTGTAGGCTTTAGGCAGTTGATCACTTCTTGCACATCTAATTTCCGACACAAAACGTTAAATATTTAGACGAAAGCCCACCTATTCCATTTTTTGGAAGTCTTATTGCACTACCTATAGAGGTATATGTTTAAAGACGTACTCATAATACTATTTGAAGTTTAAAATGACGCATATATTTTGATACAAATAATCTACCTACCTGCGGTAGGTCTCTTCGCCTGCATGCCGGCAAAGGCAGGCTTTTCGACTCGACCTTGATCATTTTTATCTAAAAACTTGCACGCCATTTTATACTACAAATGGTAGAACAAGCTGAGTACAATTACGTATACAATTATTTACAATATATAATCTCCTTAGTTGATCAGAATTACCGCATATCTTGGTTTATTTCTATTACTCTTGCTTCAGTGTGATGTACAACCAGAAGCCGTAGATAACGGCTCTCCTTATCTGACTATAGAGCCTACAGAGATTCAACAACTTGTGTCAGACATGACACTTGAGGAAAAGATCGGTCAACTGATTATCCTAGAAACTTCATTAGGACCTACCATTACAGAAGATTCTATCTATCAATACGCTAGGGAGAATCAAATTAGTGGATTGATCTTATCTGGAATAGATGTGATACAGTATATGCGGATCATCGACAATTGTAGTGCATTTGGCAAGAACTCCTTTTTGCATGGCACCAAGCAAAACGTGAGCGTTTGCAATCAATTTGCCAATACGCAGAATTTTCCGAGTATGGCAAGTATCCAAGCGTGTCAAAATGATAGTCTGATACAATCAACCTATGATATATTCGAACAACAATTGAATGCCTTCAATTTTGACTTTGTAATTGGACCTAATATCAGTACTACTAATGAAGGCAGAGCCTTTGATCCGAGCAACTATGCGACTAGCTTCGAGTTTGTTCGGCAAAATGCACGTTCGCAATACAATCGCTACAACAACAATGGAGTCTTTAGCTTTGCGAATAGCTTAGATCAATTTATAGATGTAGCTAACGATTCCCTACAAGTGGAAAATGAAAGTCTAGACTTATTAAAGTCTCTTAATAAACTTGGTTTATCAGGCTTGATGATTGGTTCTTCCTTTTTTGAAGATCCAAGATTTAACAAACAATCTTTTGATTTCTTAAAAGGCTATTTACACCAAAAGGTCGGTTTTGAAGGACTCTTAATCGGAGAGGCAAGAGGAGACAATATGATAGACCTCTTGACTGCGGGTATCGATATGTTCATAGTGAATGATCTCAAAGAGCAAACGGATCGCTTGTTCAAATTATATGAAATTGGATTTTTGACTGATGTTATTCTTGACGAGAAAGTCGCAAGGATTTTAAAGACCAAGGAATGGATCAAAAAGAACAAGAAGAATTCCAATATGGATGTTGAGGCTGCAAACTTCCTTGCTCATTATGAAGAGTATGATTTCTTGATAAGATCATTAGAAGAGCAATCAATCGCTGTGTCGAATAGACACAATTATTTGATGCCTTTCCGAGACATCGGATACAAGAAATTTACCATTCAAAATATTGGAAAATTTGATGCAAAACTCTTCAAGGCTACCTTCAAGAAGTTTGCAGATTTTGAATACCATAATCGATATGATCATGTAAATCAAGTTTTGGATTTATCTATGCTGAAGGAGACTTTGGCGGATATCAACGTTTTCTTATATGATGGTGGTTCTTTAACGGCTGACCAAAGACAAGAGTTTATTGATAAACTTAACGCTTCTGGTCATGAAAAATCCGTAGTCATCAATTTTGGAGATCCAAAATATTTAGCTCCATTTGCGGAAAGAATCTCAAGTTTACAGATATTCGATAATACACAATATACACAATCAGGTGCTGCGCAATTATTATTTGGAGGCTATGCATCTAATGCTAGAACGCTAACGGAAGTGAATGCATTTATACATCCTAAGAATAGGGATCGCATTAACAAAACAAGATTGAAGTTTGCAGATCCGCGTGAGGTGGGTATAGACCCAACTAGTCTAGTAGGAATTGATGCAATTGTAAATACAGCTATTGCAGATCAAGCTATACCAGGTTGCCAAGTATTGGTAGCTAGGAAAGGAAATATTATCTACTCAAAAGGATTTGGGTATCAGACTTACGATAAGGCGATAGAGATTGCTCCAGATCATCTATATGATTTGGCGAGCATCACCAAAATAGCAGCAACCACCCTTGGGGTAATGAAACTTGAAGAACAAGGCAAGATCGGTTTTAAAGATCGATTGAAGTCGGCAATTGATATCAGTAATTCTTCTAGAATCAAAAATATCTATCTAAGAGATTTGTTGTTACATAGATCCAACTTACAACCCAATATGCCGATTTCGGATTTTGTAACAGTAGAAGATAGCATCTTGCAAAACTGTAATGACTTGTATTGCCAAAACAAAACTGCAGTGCACGCAAAGGCAGTGGCAAAAGATTTTTATATCAATACGGAAAAAATTCAATCGCTTTGGGATAATGTGTATGGTTTAAAGCCCTACAAAAAGTCGAAGTACAGATATAGCGATGTCAATTTTAATCTATTGCAAAAAGTTATTGAGCAAAAGTCTAAAAAAAGTTTGAATACTTATATCGATGATCAGTTTTATGATAAACTAGGACTGCGATATTGCACCTATAATCCACATGAGACAACGCCTATTACACATTTGGTTCCTACTGAATTTGACAGTAAGTGGAGAAAGCAATTGGTTAGAGGATTTGTGCACGATGAATCTGCAGCACTGCAGGGTGGGGTAGCTGGTAACGCTGGTCTATTTAGCAACGCCGAAGATTTAGCGTATTTATTCCAAATGTTATTGAATGGAGGACAGTATGGAGGAAGACGCTTCTTTAAGCCAGAAACAATTGACAAATTTGTTACACCGCCGTATTATAGTAGGCGTGGATATGGTTTTGATAAGCCAAGAGGGAAATACACGGAGTCATGCAGTACGAAGGCTTCTAAGGCTACCTACGGTCACTCAGGCTTTACGGGGACATGTGTATGGGTTGATCCAGAATCTGATCTTGTCTACATTTTCTTATCCAATAGAATCTATCCAAGCATAGAGAATAGAAAGCTTTTCAAAGAGAAATACAGAGGGAGAATACATTCTGTGATTTACGATGCTTTAGATACCTATAAGTGGACGACTCCAGACCCTTATAAGCCTGAATTTGAGGCAAAACCAATTCAATCATAGACAGTAAGCTTACAACTTGCCAATTCGATCGGGATAATCTGTAATGATCCCATCCACTCCAACATGTATCATTTTTCGCATGTCTTTTACTTCATTTACTGTCCATGGGATAAGTTTCATGCCTTTTGCATGCGCCTTATCGACTAATTTTTTAGAGACGAATCTGAAATACGGGCTATAGATATCAGGTACGAAACTGATTTTAGTCATGTTCTTCTCGAAGGTAGATAGATTTTCTATAAGGTAGGCAAGTACAATTTTATCATTCTTTTGATGTATTTCCTCCAAGATGTTGATGTCAAAAGACTGAAGGTTGAGTCGATGAGCGATACCGAGTTCTTCTATTTCTGCAAGAATGATATCAACATACTCCGCAGGATGCGGTGTATATTTTCCATACCAAGAGGGGAGGCTTTTGATTTCTATATCATACCAAGGGAGCGGCAGCTTATTTTCTCTACAATACTGGTCAACGCTTGTCACCATTTCCTTCATAGAAGGCTTGTATACTGCCATTGGCGCTTGATTCGGAAATCGCTTATTGCCTCGAAGTCCACAATCATAGGTTTTGATCTCTTCGTAGTCAAGTTCGATGATTCGAATACTTTTCTCTTCTTCTTCACTGACCGGTCTGCCGTCCGAATGACTGCATAGCGCAGCTTCCATCCATGGGTCATGTGAAACAATCACTTGTTTATCTTTAGAAACAACAACATCACACTCCAGCGTACTCACATAGTCTAAAGCTTTTATAAAAGCGGGTATCGTATTCTCTGGAAGTAAGCCCCTACATCCTCGATGTCCTTGAAAGTCAATCTTCTCCTTTTCTCCCATATTTATATTTTTACTCAGGCTACATCTAGATAGTACTACACAACAAAGCACAAGGATGAATACTGATCTCATTTATTCGTTTAATTATTTCCTAAAAATAGGAAAGAAATTGAATTCAAAGAAGGTAGAAAAAATATTAGCTTTGAGAAGTGAAAAGATTCATCCATTATAGCATTTACAGCTTTGTTTTTTTATCTATAATAGCCTGCATGAGTACCGAGGAAGAAGTCTCACGATCCAATTATTACAATAAGCAAATTGCTGTTGATGCTATTCTAGCTACCTATCATGCTCAAGCAAATGGATATAGACTCAAAATGCAAGCTTTCAAAGCGGAGCAAATCCTGCAAGTGTATTTGCGTACGACGGATATGGATTGGAAACTAGTTAGAGAATATCCCTTCTGCAGTTTTTCCGGCACCTTGGGTCCCAAGTACAAGGAAGGAGATAGACAAATCCCTGAAGGCATCTATCACATAAAAGTATTCAACCCTAAAAGTAAATTCTATTTGTCTATGGGTCTAGATTATCCCAATGCACGCGACATGAAGATAGCACATCCAGATCATCCAGGCTCTGATATCTACATCCACGGCGGATGTCGAACGGTAGGCTGTATTCCCATCACCGATGAGAAGATTGCAGAGTTGTATCTACTCGCTAAGTCTGCCCAGCCTGAGATAGAGGTCTTGATTTTGCCCTATATTCCCAGCAAAGAGAACCATGCAAATTATGCTGACGAGTATCCACAATACATTGATTTTTGGGGTACTTTATTTTCTGATGCTAAAGTTCTTTAATCTTTTTCGCATATATATTTATATGCGCAAAGTGATAAATTACGATAGGATTCTTTTTAAAAAAGTGGTTATCAATATATCTTAGAATGAAATAGATCAAAAAGAAAGTTTCTTACAATGAAAATAGATATGTTAAAAATT
>JALZVN010000250.1 GCA_023299965.1 Saprospiraceae bacterium
AAAACCTTAGAAATCTTTTCTGGATCGACGAAGAGGTAGGATTTATTCTTTCCTACTAGCAAGAAGGCTATAAACACGGGGTTTGACTCCACATCACTCCCTCTCAGATTCAAAATCCAAGCGATATCGTCTAATGTAGATACAAGACAATAATCTATTTGTCGATCTGAAAATAAGTCACAGATTTGAAGCAACTTATCTTTTCGACTCTGACCTGCATATTTTAATTTCAATTCGAAGATTGGGTTTTGAGGCAAACTAGGACGATCTTTCCATGACGAATATATCAACGTAATGTTAGTCTTTAACTTTATCCTTTTCTGATCCAACTTACTCTTCATGGCAACCACTTGCTGCTCAGAAAACAAATTGCCATCTACACCAACAGTATCCCCTGATTTTAAGTGCTCTAGCAGCCATTCTAGGTGCCCAGCAGTATGCGGAACCTTGAGCTTGTGTAGCTCAAATTCTCCCTCACTTAACTCCTGCTCAGCTTGTATAAAATATCTACTATCCGTCCATAGACCGGCATGCCTTCGGGAGATCACCGCTGTACCTGCAGAACCCGTAAATCCAGACACCCAAGCCCTTGTTTGCCAATGAGTTGCAGTATATTCACTCTGATGTGAATCACTTGACGGAATTATCATCGCGTCTACCCCCTGCCTTTTCATCTTACTTCTAATGTCCTTCAAAATTAACTGATTATCTTGCATTTATGTACCGTTTAAAAATTATCCAAATTTAACCTTTCCCATGGTGTAACTAATATGGGTTTTATCTTGTATACTTTAGGGCATGGTGACTTACAGTATTATACATATTTAACAATGCTGTAATATACTTTGCATCCACCCAAGGCTCCCAAATTACAACTTCAAAATGAATTCTCTGACAATAATTCATTCAATTTAAGCTAAACTGGCATATTTTTTGTTAAAGTGGTGAAGCTTTATAGATTATCTAGATAATATTTAGTAATTTATAGCTACGCAAAAGAATCACCAATACAATTTTGCAAATTTACTATGTCACAGTTAGTGGTCAATTGAACAGACGTTTGGAGCGTCAAATTATGATAATTGAATATGTAAGGTTATCCAAACCCATTAACTAATCGTGTTAAAGAATTATTTGAATGCTGAATCAGAAGCTTGGTCAAAAGATGCTACAGAAGTTGTCTCCTCAACAGATACAACTTATGAAATTACTCCAGATTCCTACTGCGACTCTGGACCAAAGAATTAAAGAGGAGTTAGAAGCGAACCCAGCTCTAGATGAAGGAGAAGAAGCCGAAATTGCCAATGATGAGGACTTCGAATCCTTTGCAAGCGCAGATTCTGACAGCGAAGAAGGCGTCGAAAAAGACGAACTTGCTTCTAAGGATGAAGAATTCGAACTCGACGACTATATCAATGAGTACCTAGAAGAAGATCCTTCTAGCTACAAGTTACAAGCCAATAATTATTCTCAAGACGAAGAAGAAAAAACCATCACAGTCGCCATGGAGAGTACTTTCCATGAATACCTAGAAGGGCAAGTAGGTCTAATGGACTTCAAAGACGATCGTGAAGAAAAGATAGCGCACCAGATCGTAGGGAGCATAGATGACGATGGATACCTGAGAAGAGATCCACTATCTATTATAGATGACTTGATGTTTGCTTTCAATATCATCGCCCTACCAGATGAGGTAGCGAGTATGCTCAAGCGCATTCAATGCTTTGACCCTCCAGGTGTAGGAGCACGAGATCTTAGAGAATGTCTGCTTATACAGATTAACCATAAGATAGACGCCTTTACTAAAAAGGGATTGCATCCGCCACAGGCATTTTATGATGCACAAGAAATTTTGGATCAGTACTTCAATGAATTTTCTAAGAAGCACTATCAAAAATTACAAAGACATATCGGCACCAATGAAGATGAACTTAGAGAAGCCTACGATGAGATATTAAAACTCAACCCGAAGCCTGCTAGTGGTCATGTTGGACAAAACAATAAAGGCATCCACTACATTGTGCCTGACTTTATCATAGAGAATAGAGATGGCGAATTGGACCTTACTCTGAATAGTCGAAATGCACCAGACCTTCGTATCAACGATCAGTATACAGATATGTTGAAGTCATACAAGGCGACCACCAAAGAAAGAAGAGCCAATAAGACAGAGAAGGAAGCCGTGATGTTTATCAAGCAAAAAATTGACTCTGCTAAGTGGTTTATAGATGCCATCAAGCAACGTCAGCAGACGATGTACAAGTCCATGTACGCCATCATGCAATACCAATATGACTTCTTTTTGAGCGGAGATCAGAAAAAACTTCGCCCTATGATATTGAAGGATATTGCAGACATCACTGGACTAGATATCTCTACTGTATCGAGAGTAGCCAATAGTAAATTTGTGCAAACAGAATTTGGAACCAAGCGTCTCAAAGATTTTTTCTCAGAGTCATTACAGACTAGTACCGGTGAGGAAGTATCTACATTAGAAGTCAAGAAAATTCTGACAGAGATCATCGGTGAAGAAAATAAGCGCAAGCCCCTTTCTGATGAGAAGCTTAAAAACATGCTTATCGAAAAGAGCTACAACATTGCTAGAAGGACGGTAGCGAAGTACAGAGAACAACTTAACATTCCAGTAGCAAGACTTAGAAAAGTGTTGTAAAAATATAATTTTACCAATTTTAC
>JALZVN010000251.1 GCA_023299965.1 Saprospiraceae bacterium
GGAAAATATACGAATGGAATTATAGATTTTGACATAGTAACTGATCCTGATTATCCATTCCAAGTACTCAGTTTTCGACAATCAAATGGTGCAGATGTCAATATAAATGTGTTGAATTCTGATATTCCTTCTATTGAGGATGTAGATGGTGATGGCGATTTAGATGTGATCACTTTTAATTTTCTAGGTGGATTTGTGGAGTATTACCAAAATCTAACTTTGGAGCAAGGAGGGGATATTAATGCCTTTAATTTTATACTAGCCGATAATTGCTACGGAGGTATTTTTGAATCAGGTTTAACTGAGGAGATTGAGTTGCCAGATTTTGAAGGTGATTGCGCCAACAATTTCGCACCAGATGTGGTCTCTACACGTCATGCAGGATCCACCGTCTTAAGTTTGGATTACGATGGTGACGGCGATTATGAATTACTCTTAGGGGATCTTGCCTTCAATAATATTACTTTGCTGGTAAACTCAGCAACAACCACTACGGCATACTTCGATCAACAAATACTAAGGTATCCTAATCAGGCATCAGAAGCGGTTGATATTCCTATTTTTCCATCCGCCTTTTATGTCGATATTGACGGAGATGGTATAAGAGATTTTGTAGCTTCTCCGAATAATATAAATAACACCTTAGATACTGAAAATAATGTATGGTACTATAGAAACAGTGGAGCTGATAATAATCCAGATTTAGAGTTGACGAGTAAGAATCTATTTGGAGAAAACATGATTGATGTGGGTACTATTGCGAGTCCTACTTATGCAGATGTCAATGCAGATGGATTGCTAGATTTAGTAATTGGTTCGGAGACTCGATTTGCAGAAGGAGGAGAGAAAGATGGTCGCCTTTATCTTTATCTGAATGTTGGATCTGCAACAGAACCTATTTTTGAGCTGGAAGATACCAATTGGTTGGATTTTCAGCGGTTCAATAGTTTAGCCTTTAATTTCAATCCTACCTTTGCCGATCTAGATTCTGATGGAGATCTGGACCTATACGTGGGAGAAGCAAATGGTACAATCTTTCAAGTAATTAATAATGGTGGACAAGGGCGCCCTATGGACTTCGGAAACATCATTCCTAATTATCTTGAATTAGATCCTGGTCAAATTTCATCGCCTACCTTTTATGATGTAGATAATGATGGATTACTAGATTTAGTAGTTGGTGAACGTAACGGCAACATCAATTTTTATAAAAATACAGGTACGTCTACACAGCCTTTCTTTAATGCTGATCTTGAAGCTCCTGAAAATTCAGATTTCTTTGGGCAAATAGATACTAGAATTTTTGGATTCAATGTAGGACATAGCAAGCCGCACTTTGTGGAAACGGAAAATGGCACTGCATTGATCGTAGGTACAGCACATGGTGCACTCCAAATGTATGAACTTAATGATGACATAGAAAGTGAGTTTACTTTATTAGATGAATCGATGGGAAATTTAAGAATAGGAGAACAAATAGACGTAGCTTTTGAGGATATTAATAATGATGGATTCTATGAAGTTCTTGTTGGGAATAGAAGAGGGGGTATTAGTGGTTTTAGTACAGATATCCGGGCAGTAACTACTTCGAGCACGCCTAACCCTGCCAGAGAGATGATTAGTCTATTGTCTACATTAGTGAGAGATCGTATACAACTCAAAAATCCAATTAACACAGACTTTATGGTGTATTCTACCCTAGGCCAACTAGTGCTATCTAACAAAAATACTACGAGTATAGATGTATCTGGATTGACCCCTGGTATTTACTTTGTGATCTTGGAAAGAAATGGCATACAATATACCGAGAAGTTTGTGAAGATGTAGCTCAGGTCTTTCGACTTTAGGATACCTCTATTTATTTAAACAATAGACTGCCTATCCTGACCATATTTGACCCTTCTTCTATGGCCATTTCGTAGTCGCCAGACATACCCATAGATTTTATCTGGAAAGCATCATCAAGTGCTTCATTGGACTTAATCGATTCGAATAGTTGACTTAAGGAGTTGAATTCTTTTCGAACTTGTGATTCATCCTCAGTGTTGGTCGCCATCCCCATAAGACCGCATACCTTTACGTTTGGGTAATTTCCTTTTTCAATCTCCCCAAGTACTGCTGTGATTTCATTTGCATTGAATCCAAATTTGGCTTCTTCTTGAGCGATATGAATCTGTAATAAAACATTTATTACCCTTTCATGCTTAGCGGCTTGTTTATTGATTTCTTGCAGGATTCTAGGGCTATCTACAGAGTGAATTAGATCAACAAAACGGGCTATCTGTTTGACTTTGTTGCTTTGCAAATGTCCGATTAGATGCCATTTGATGTCCTTTGGCAGTTCATCAAATTTTCTAGTTAACTCTTGTACTCGGTTTTCCCCAAAGACTCTTTGCCCAGCCTGATATAGATCCATTATCTGTTCATTGCTACGCGTTTTAGAGACAGCGACCAATTGTACTTCTTTTTGGCTTAATCCTTCAAGTAATTTTTCTATCATTGCGGTGAATATATATTCAAAAAGAAACAAATGTAATGAATAGCGTCACTACTGAGAAGGTATATTGACAATTACATCAAAAATGAATACAAAATGCCTGATATAATATATCAAATAATTGGATGGTCTGGCTCGGCGCTATTAATCATCGCCTATGTATTAGTAAGTAGTAAAAAATTGGGACCCGAATCGGTGCAGTATCAGCTTATAAATCTTGGTGGAGCATTATGCCTTTTGATTTATGCATTATACACAGTAGCTTATCCATTTGTACTGGTCAATTTTATCTGGCTTATTATTGGTCTCAATTTTCTATATAAGATTTATAGAAAAGCGGATAAGACTAAATCTTAATTTTGGATTTGAATGGTTAATGGTAAGCAAATGTCTTCATTAACAACTACCCTAAACAAATAATCCTCTACTTCACCACTTGCTATATGGCCATATGGAGTCATATTGTCCTCTAGACTCAACCGGGCTCTAAAGCCTATTAATTGATTCTCAATGGCATGCGCAGGTATGTCAAGGCTCAATATTCCTGCCGTCAAATTTCCAACTCCGTCGTCCGATTCATCAAATGCAAATTCGTCTGCATCTTCAAAGTCTCCGTCTCCATTCCAATCAATCCAGATTTCTAGGTAAGCGGTACTACCCGTTGTATTATGAATATCTACTGGGAACGTATAGGTAGCTCCTTTAATCGTTTCAAGAAAATTCATAAACAAAAAGGCATCTTCATCTACACCGTCACCCAGTGCATCTGCTGAAGGCACTGCTTCTGCTTCTGTATCTATTAGATTGTCCAATCTCAATCCGTCAATCTTTACATGAGATGGACCATTGTTGAAACTGTAAGTTTCATAGTTACCTGGTAAGGTTCCAGAAGAAGTATCCGGAAGATCTCCGTAATCCACAGCTTCACAAATTGGCTCCAAGATATATTCAATACTAGGACAATCCGCTAGCGAAGTATTTATATTAATCGTATAATCGGAATTGTCCACAGGAAATGGACCAAAAGGACCATGTACTATGTTGTAAGCTAATCCTGCATGACTATCAAAACCATTGATGTCATAAGTCCCAGGTAATCCATTGTCTGCAACGGATATAGTGTAGCTAAAAAATGACTGAACGCCCTGATTACTGCAAACTATATTTACATCTACTGTAGGTAGATCAAGAATTTCAATGCTTACTGAATCAGATTCATCAGGATTGCAAACACCATTGGATGTAATTTCCCAAGACAGAATATACTCTCCCGGTATAAGGTTTATTAGCTGAGAATTAGGATCATTTGGAGATACAATTTGAGGCACGCTTGGTCCACTTATGAATACCCATTCCCCTGTTCCTATACTTATACTAGCATCCAAATTAAGCATGGTTTCACAAGTTTGTAAGGATGTTCCCGCATCTAAAATGGTGTTTTCTAACACAACTAGATCTATGGTGTCTGCACTTGTACAACCATTCGCATCTTCTATTTCAAGCCAAATTTGGAAATCACCAGGATCAGATGCTGTAAATGTTGGGTTAGAAATAAAAGGGTCTGAAAGATATGATCTCAATGAGGCAGGTTGCCATGTATAGTTTAAGCCCATGTCCATGACGCCAATCTGTTCTGAATCTCCGAGACAAAGCTCAAGGTCTTCTCCTAGGTCAACCGTTGGCGTATTAAAAATCTCTACAGAGATTAATTCAAATTCATTTGTATTACACAAGTTGGGAGTTATGACATTCCATGCAAAGAAATAATCCCCGGGGATTAGACCTGTTACAAAAGTATTAGGATCAGTAGGGGATAGAATATTTGGTGATACTGGACCACTTATTATAACCCATTGTCCTTGTCCTCCACTGATACTCGCGTCTAAAGTGACTTCTGTTTCACAAGTTGAAATTTTGGAACCCACTTCAAATTGCGCCTCATTTTGAACAGTAATGATTAATGAATCTAAATTCAAACATCCTGCGACATTCTCAGCTTGTAAATACAGGGTATATGTACCAGCCATAGGCGCTGTAAATGTTGGATTAGAAATAAAGGCATTAGATAAGAAAACCCTATGCTCTAATGGAAACCATTCATAATTAAATCCTTGATCATTCTGGCCTATTACTTGAGATTCGTTTATACATAATATTTCATCAGGTCCGGCATCCACATTTGGTTCGCCTAAAACTCTGACGGTTACTAAATCAAACTCACCGGTATTACAAAATTCTGTAGATAGTAGTGTCCATGCAAATTCGTAGTCGCCTGTTTGTAAATTTGAAACTAATGTTATGCTGTCGTTTGGTGAATCTATGATAGCAGTATTGTCCCCTCTAACTAGGCTCCAAACTCCATCACTGTTATTGGCTATTGCAGTAAGTGTTACTTCATTTTCACAAGTAAAGAAGGAAGTACCTGCGCTAAACGACTTATCATCCAGTACCTCCACAGTAACAGAATCAATATCACTGCATCCATCTACATTTAAAACTTCCACCCAAAAAGTATAGTGTCCTGTATCTAATGGATTAAAAGTAGGTCTCGATATAAAGGGATTAGACAATAATGGTCTTAATGATTCTGGATACCAAATATAGGTATGTCCTTGACTAATCTCTCCTAAGGAGATTGACTCGTCAGCGCACAAGTTAAAATCAGGTCCGGCATTTGCTACAGGCGCATTTAAGTTGTTTACATCGACATTTACACTAGTATTTGCATTGCATCCCGTTGTATTATCTGTTACCAAAAGATTAAGTGTAACTGGTACGTCTGTCATAATTGTAGCCTGTAGGCTATTTGGATTCGACACTAAATTTGCAGGAGTCCATTGGTAGGTATAATTTATCTCAGGAAAGCAATTATCGCAAAGTTCAATGGTACTGTTAATACAACCTTCTTGGTCAGCGACTACTGGCAGCATCGGCTCCGGGCTTATATTGATAACTACTGTATCTTGTCCTTGACATCCAGTTGCGTTATCGGTTGCTGTAACTATATATGTAAATTCGCCTAGCGTTCCGGCAGGGAAAATTACATCTGAATTTGCTTCAAATGGGCTCGTAAGATAAACAGTAGGCGACCACGTAAAAGTCAGTTGCGGATCTTGATTGTTATCACCTATTTGAGCATTTTCTCCTTCACATATAAGCTCATCTTGACCCGCATTTGGTTCCGGTGTATTATTACTAGTTACGTTGATCGTGACTTGTTCACTGGTAGTACATCCAGTAAGTAAGTCGGTTACCAATAGGGTATAAAGTGTAGTTACGGTTGGGCATGCAATTGGGTCTGCAATACTTGGATCATTTAGACCTGTTGCCGGTGACCAACTATATCGATATGATGGATTATTAGTAGCCGATAGTTGAACACAGGCTCCTAAACAAAGTGCTTCAAAATTATTGATACTTACATCAGGATTAGCTTGTAAGTTTAGCTCTATTTCATCTGTTGATGTACATGTCCCATTTTGTACGGTAAGCGTATAAGAAATGGGACCTGTAATAGTTGCTGTAGGTTGAGCAATGTTAGGATTACTTAGTCCAGTAGAAGGTGACCAGGTATAGATGTTGCCAGCAATTTCTGGTGTACCTATTATTACGTTTTCCCCCTCACATACTATTTGATCAGGACCCGCATCACCAATTGTTGCTGGAGTCACTATTACTTCATCTGTAGCCGAACATCCCGTAGAAATTTGTGTAATAGTTACGGTATAGTTGGTCTCTACTGAAGGATTAGCAACTGGTTGCGCCACATTAGGATTACTCAAAGTAGTCCCTGGAGTCCAACTGTAGGCAAAATCTGACCCCATATTTGCAGTACCAATCGTAACACCACTAGAGCAAATATTTTGATCTGGTCCTGCATCAACTATTAACGGATCCACAGTAATTTGTACATCATCCATCAAAGTACAATTATTAGCATCGGTTGTTGTCAAGGTATACACTTCATTTGTAGAAGTCGTCAAAGTAGGCTGAGCAATATTAGGATTGTTTAATCCGGTGCTTGGGGTCCAGACATAGGTTTGACCTGCAATGGCTGGTGTTCCTAAAATAATATCTTCGTTAGGACAAGTATCAACATCTTCACCTGCATCAATAAGTGGAATGGATGGAGTAAGCCGCACGGTATCTTGAACTATACAACCTGCAGGGGAGGTCAAGGTTAAAGTATAAGTAATTGTATTTGTAACAGTTGCTGTTGGTTCAGGAATATTGGGATTATTTAAACCGTTGCTTGGAGTCCACAAAAATGTAAAACCTGATTCTGACGGAGGTGTTCCTATATCTACAGTTTCACCTACACAGACAGTTTGGTTAGGTCCAGCGTCAACCGCTTCACCGCTAGAGACCGTAACCGTTATGGCATCCGTTCCAAAACAACCTTGGGCGTTATTTGAAACGGTCAATGTATAAGTAGTCGTACTTGTTGGATTTGCAAATGGCTGGGCTGCAGTAGGATCACTTAATCCTGTTGCAGGCGACCATGCATAAGTACTTCCTGATATGCCGGGTGTACCAATCTGTGCCCCTACCCCTCCTTGACAAATTAGTATATTTTGCCCAGCATTAGCTGTCGGGTTATTGACCACAGTATATACCACAGTATCTCTGATGGTGCACGTGTTTAAAGAATCACTAACCGTTAGTATGTAAGTAGTACTTGCAAAAATGGTATCTATTGGCTGTGCCATATTACTGTTCTCAAGTCCAAGACTTGGCTCCCAAGAATAAACAAGACCTGGAATAGCAGGTGTACCTAATTGAACAATACTGTTTTCACACAAGTCAGCATCTTCTCCCGCATCTGCCTCTATTTCAAATATTTCAACCACTGCGGTATCTCTAATTTGGCAACCAGAAGAATTTTCTTCTATAACAACAAAATAGGTACTTAACTCTGTTGGAGTAGCTACTGGGTCAAAAGATGAAATTTGATTTAGGGTACCATTGTCAGGTGTCCATTCCGCTGTCCAACCAGAAATGGTTGGACCACCTATATTTATTCCTTCACCTGAACAAACTATCCTATCAACTGCATGAGCAAATGGGAAGGGTGGTGGTGCTGGGAATAGTAATACTGAAGTAGCACAAGAAATACTTGAATTACTTTTCAAACTAGCGGTTAATGTATAGTTGGCAGCTGTTGTCAGCGAAATCGTAAAATTCTGTGGAAATGGATTAGTCGGATCTGGAATACCAGCCGCTGGCGACCATAAGTAGTTATATCTCGTTGTGTCTATATTCGTTCCGAAAACAATTGTATTAAAATTAATATCGCCCACTTCACAATTAAAATCTGAAGTAGCCTCTGCTATTGGAATAAGACATCCGCACTCTGGGACTAATACTTGATCCGTACAAACCACACCATTCCACTCAACGGACAAATTATATAAGGTTGTTTGATTTGGCGCTACAAATGGTTGCGCTAGATTTTCCTGCCCAACAATACTTGAAGCATCTCCCGACACAACAGTCCATGTGAAATTAGCTAGTCCAGATGAATGATCAGGAGATCCAATTAATCTAGGACCACAAAAATCAATTCCTGCAGCTGCATTATTGACAAAAACCAATACAGAATCTACATCTGCACAACCCGTAAGATTATGAATTTTAGTTAAGTAGTATGTCAACGGGTTATCCTTAGGTAATTCATCAGGATCAACAGTCGGATTACTTATAGATGTATTGTCTAAGTAAGTGCCAGGTGTCCAAGCATAACTAAATTCAGAATCATCTGGTTCGCCTATTTGAATACTACCCCCAAAGCAAAATGTCATATCTGGTCCTGCATCTGCTATTGTTGCGATTGGTTCAATCAAAACATCATCTGTAACAGTACAATTATCTGGACCTGTTATATTCAAAGTGTAAAGCGTTGGTCCACTTGGATTTGCAATTGGTTGTGCAATATTTGGGTTACTTAAGCCCGCCGCAGGAGACCACTGATATACAAATTCATTAAGACCAGGAGCTATATGTGGTGTTCCTATTTGCACTCCTGAACCTATGCAAGAAATCATTTCATCACCAGCATCTGCATCATATACAAGTACCGTGAACTGTTCAATAAATAAGCATCCATTTTGATCCGTTACTTCTACGTTATAAATGGTGCTTTCCGCCGTATTTGTTTGTGGCGTTGGAGAATTCGGATTTGATAATCCAGCTATTGGAGACCACTGATAATTGTAAGGCGGTGTTCCACCAGTCGCCGTAACATCTAATTGTATCGTACTTGTCTCACACTTATAGTAAACAGTATCTGGAGGTAATATTGGAGCAAAGAATTGATTAACATCTACTAAACTCAAATTTGATGTATCTGCAAGTGTGCATAGATTCGTTTGATAATATGCAATCCTCCTAAACTCAGCATCATCAGTTAAAGGTTGAGGTTGATAAGCTGGATTGATGGCTCCTGCAATATCTGTCCAAATAGTACTCCCTACAAATCGAATTTGCCATTGATATTCAATAACAAAGTTATTGTCTCCAGGCGTAAGAATTCCATCTATTAAGTAGTGCGGTAAACTATCTTGATCAAAACCTAGAATAGGCCCATCAATGAATGGCACCGTACCATTCATACAGACTTCGATTAAATCAGGTCCAATTATATTTTCTTGATCAAATTCACTAATGCAATCTGAATCGCTTATTTTAAGAATGAATATATCTTCGCTTGATGAATTACTATTACTGAATGCCCCATTTAGAGTTTGATGGGCATCCACAGTGGTTGGAAAACCTCTGCCGGCTATCCCTGATACATATATGCTCCCATTGTATATGAAAGCATTGTATACTTTAGATTCGTCTAATCCAGAGATCCAAGTACCATATGTATAATTTCCGTTGACATCAGTACGTAGTAAATAATTTGCTTCTACATCAGAAGCCAAAGCATTAAGCTGAGCAGCATCAAGAGTAGGTGTAAATATACTTTTTTCTGGAACAGCTGATACATACATAAGCACTTCACCATTATACACTTCAATATCAGTAAATTCACTAGCTGTAAATCCAAAATGATTTTCAAATACCAAGTTTCCTGTTTGGTCAAATTTCTGAAGGAAAAGTTCGTCCCCTATACTAGAGTTTGTAGCTTCTTTTATATTTCCAATGTATACAAATCCATTCTCCACTTTAATTTTTCCAATACTACTTACAGATACATCATTAGTGAATGTCGAAAAGTTCAGGGAAGCATTTGGTACATCAATACAATATAAATGTGGTTTCGGATTGTTGATATCAATATTTGAAGAATTATTGTTCAGATACGCTCCAGGAGTTACATATCCGAAATCACCGCGCTGTATTGAATATATGCACATTTGATTCCCGTCAAATTCTACATCAGCAACTCTCATAAAACTATTATTATATTGAGTTGAATACTGAATATTGTTATTTGAATCATAAATGATTGAAGTAAAAATAACTGTATTAATATCTAAATCAGGAACTGGAGATTGAGTAATTGGAATTGTTGACCCTCTACTAAGAAAGAAATTGATTGCCGTATATCCATTTTTTGTTATGACTGTATATGGCTGATTACTGAATCGCGGATTTGCAGTACCTAAATATGAACTATAAAGAACATTCCCGTCGTAATCAAATTTCGTAATAAAACCATCCGTCACACCTGCTATGATAGTAACGTTTGCCTGATGTAGTGGGAAGTTACTAGAGTTCGTTAATCCAGCTATGGCAACGATACCATCTTGGGCTGAAAAACCAGCTAAAATTTCAGTAGCCGAACCACCTAAGTAGGTCGTCCACTTTAGGGTACCGTCACTATCTAGTCTTCCAATTACACTTTCAGTCCCCCCTTGGGTGGTATCAAATGCTGAAGGAGATATGCCTGGTACAAAGTTGGTATTAGAAGCTAATTCAAAAGCAAAAAATACACTATTATCAGCGAATGCATAGTTATGTATTTTTCTCCCCTCTAAATTATCAAAAGCTAGATAGGTACTGAAGATCAATGTTCCTGCCGTATCAAATTTTGACACAACTAAATTTGTTATGCCTTTATTAGTAGCATCGGCAGGGTAGGCTCCAGGTGTTATAGGATAGTCATAATTACCATTAATATCTTCATCTGTACCACATACATAAAGGAATTCTCCTTCATGAAAAAATTGATCTATATTTGTATTCGCACTACCTGACCCGCCCATGTATGTACTCCATTCAAATATAGTAGGATCAATAATTAGAGGGCTTGACCTGTCGTAGTTGCCAACAGAAAAGTAAACATCGTTGTCTTTTACATTATATTCGGTTTCAATTTCGACTAGTTGTTGTTGAGTTTCTTGATAAGTATACGGCTTGCTAGAAGTCAACTCCCCAAATGAGCTGCAATATGAAAGTATACCATTGTTCAAAACTTTAACTTCTTCCACACCATCTAACGCATAACGTATTTGACCTGGATCACCTCCTGGCAAAATGACATAATCAAACTCTAATTCATTATTTTGATTAACATAGAATCTTAGATCGATATTCGGGTAGATATTTTCGTACCTCACTTCTTCAAATAACGGCACTTTATCTATACAACCAGTATAATTTTTCGTTCCTTTTTTTCTATTTTTGAAAGACAATTTCGTATCACTATTGATATTTTTCAACTCCATATTGTAAACAAAAACATCTTGTTTATCATCACTTTGTAACACAAACGATATCTTATCTTTATAGAATCTGGCTGTCGTAGTACTGATCACAGCATTTCCCTCAACATCGCTATTCCATTGTCCTATATTTTTTTCAAAGTAAGCTTTTTGATTTGACTTCTTCAAAAGCTTCTCGTAGTCATCTTTGGCTGAGGTATTAGAGTCCTGATCCGCAAAAACAGGTGTACAGAGGGTAATGAGTGCCAACACAAACCACAACGAATAGGATCGTAGTGCAATTTTTGTGTTAGATTTGAAAATAATACTTTTTACGCTTAGTCTCATTTGATTGTTATGGACAATAGGAAACCACAGTATATGATAGACACCATTTACCTTTCCCCATTTTCTTCATAAATCCTGACATGTCTTTAAGACATATATACATAGCTTTAATACCAAATTCATTCCACTTATTCCGCTAATAATAAGGCGAATGTTTATGGCAGTCACATATCAAGTAAAAAGACTAAAATGTATGAAAAATTATGGTTGAATGAGATTGTGCTGTTCAGAACGATTATACAACAATATGAACACGCAAAGAAATCAACGATAGATGCGCTGTTTATTTAGCCACTTTTGAAATTTGCGGGCATTTGCATTGTGAGCAGCTAGATTTCTGGCAAAAGCGTGTTGACCAGAATTGTCAGGTTTAGCGCAAAAATAAATGTATTTGTGTTGTTTATTTTCTAAGACAGCATCAATACTGCTTATAGAAGCCATAGCAATTGGACCAGGAGGCAAGCCTGGATATTTGTAAGTATTATATGGTGAATCCTTTGCCAAGTGCTTATTCAAAACACGTCGAATAGTAAAATCTTGATTAGCGTATACCACAGTAGGGTCAGCTTGCAAATGCATCCCTTTAGAAAGACGATTAAGATATACCCCTGCCACATTCGGCTTTTCAGGTACATAATTGGTTTCTTTTTCGACTATAGAGGCCAAGGTATACACCTCTTCTTTAGTCATTCCTAAGCCTTCTCTTTTGCGCTCTCTTTCACTATCTGCCCAAAATTTATCTCGCTCACTAACCATTCGTTTTATGAATTTTTCGGGTGTAGTATTCCAATAAACTCTATAGGTGTTAGGGATAAAAATAGTCATGATCGTCTCTGACGTAAGATTTAGCTCTTCCAACAAACTTGGCGATCGAAGAGCACCAAGTACAGCTAGACTATCCACCTCCAGAAAACCACTAATCTTTCCAGCCACTTCTGACACCAGCCTTTCGTTATTAAGCACCACGTTGACCGATGACTGCCTTCCAGAACGAAGATGTTGAATAAGTTCTCTATTATTCCATCCAGGCGAAATTTCAAATCGACCGGGTCTTATCTTATTTTTGTTATACTTCATTAAGGAGGAGACCTTATCAAAGGAGGTAATATCTTTGACAAATCCTTTAGTATTAATCAACTCTTTAACACCCTGATAATCAGTACCTGTAGGTACGTATAGATGCGGCGTATCTAGTGTATCAGGTACATTTGGACTAAATATAGACCGATATACTGTGAAGGCGAAAATTCCGGCTCCTATAGCTAGAATAAGTATTGCAATCAGAATGTGTTTTAAATACTTCATGTACTACAATCAATACGCTTCGGACTTATTTGGAAAATCCTTGTTTTTCACATCTTTTATATAATGCTGCACTGCAACCTTCATTTCCTCATGCAATTCCATATACCTTCTAAGAAATCTAGGCTGAAATTCTTTAGTAATTCCTAATAAATCGTGAGTTACCAATACTTGCCCATCTGTATCTGGTCCTCCGCCTATCCCAATGGTTGGTATAGAAATAGACTTGGTAACAGACTTCGCCAATTTAGCAGGTATTTTTTCTAAAACGATTCCGAAACATCCCAACTTATCTAAAAGCTTAGCATCTTCTTTTAGCTTTTTAGCTTCTTCCGCTTCTTTTGCGCGTACCGTATAGGTGCCAAACTTATATATGGATTGTGGCGTCAAACCTAAATGCCCCATAACAGGGATACCAGCAGATAGAATTTTAGTGATCGAATCTGCAATTTCTGCACCTCCTTCTAGCTTCACTCCATGTGCACCTGATTCTTTCATTATTCTGATCGCAGATTCTAGTGCCTTTGTACTGTTACTCTGATAGCTTCCAAAAGGCAAATCTACTACGATAAAGGCTTTTTGTACACCTCTTACCACTGAAGAAGCGTGATATATCATCTGATCTAGTGTGATAGGAAGTGTAGTTTCATGACCGGCCATTACGTTCGAAGCGGAATCTCCTACTAATAAAATATCTATTCCAGCATCATCTAAAATCCTTGCCATAGAGTAATCGTAGGCAGTCAACATACTAATCTTCTCTTTTTTATCCTTCATGGCCTTAAGGATATGAGTAGTTATGCGTTTAACATCTTTTGAAACCGACATTTATCTTAGATTTTAGTGTGAATTATAGTCTGCACAAGGTAAATAAATTGAGCTTATTGCGATGATTTTAAGTTAAAATTTATCCGATTATACGAGTTAGCAGAAACTAGTACAAAATACAACTCATATGACACTTGTGGAAACAACTACTTGATATGTCAAAAAGTAGGCTACTAAGACATATTTTAAGGCACTAATTATTGCGATTATTCATGGAATTGAGCTAATTTTGCGCCATGATTTTAAAAAGACTTTTTCTAGCTTTAACGGTATTAGCAATTTTAGGTGCTTGTGACAATGATTTTGACATTACTGGTGATTTTAAGAATATTCCTGTAGTATTTGGATTAATTGATTTAGGTGAAGATGTTAACTACTTCCGAATTGAGCGAGCTGTTATCGATCAAAATCAATCTGCAATTGTTTTAGCCCAGAATCCTGATTCATTATTCTACGGTAATAATGTCCAAGCTAGGCTTACCAACCTTACTAATAATAACATGGTTGTTCTTGAACGCGTAAATCTAGCGGATGAAGGATTTACAAGAGAAGAAGGACCATTTGTAACCAATCCTAATATTGGGTACAAATTTAATGTCTCAGATCTCGGTATTACAGGCGATGATCAAGTTATGTTCGACTTAATAGGTCCAGATGAACAGGTATTTACAGAAGCTTCTACTGGGGTAGTGGGAGAACATACTATAGGTAGTCAACCACCAAATCCTATTCGATTCATAGAAGGACGAGATGTTAGTTTTACCCTTCGATCAGATGAACAGCAGGCAGTGTTTTACGACCTACGTATTATTATTAACTATACAGAAGAAAACCTAGATAATCCAGGACAAATAGAAACTAGAAGATTGGAATGGTTAGTGGAAGAAGGATTAGAAAGGTCAAATGGAACTTCTGGAAGCTTACAAACTCAGACTACTTTTAGAGTACAAGATGCTGTAGAATTTTATCAATTCTTAGGAAGTAATATAGAGCAAAATGATAGAGTTGTGCGAAACTTCCTAAATATTGATCTTCAGTTCGATGCAGGAGCAATTGACTTGTTTGATTATATCAATATCGGCTTGGCTAATACTGGTATCACAAGTGGTCAGATTATACCAAGCTTTACGAATCTGTCTAATGATGCTGTAGGTGTTATAAGCTCACGTAATACTACAACCAACTTTCAAGATCCTTACGGAATCAATACGGAATCAAGAGATTCTCTAAGAGACGGAAGGTTTACTCGTCAGCTAAATTTTAACTAAAGATACTCCGTACTTTAGTAAGTTTTTTAGTTCAATATAGATATTTATTTGGGAGTGACACCTGGCAAAACGCCAGCTGTCGCGCTATTCAGGGGTACGCTTCGCTCCCGTCCCGACCTTACGTTACACTCCAGTCGTGACCAGCTGCTATCGCATCTGCCCTTACTATCGCTCACTCGGGCTGATACTCTTTTTACGGTTAAAATTTCATATTGATAGTCACTACATTTCCGATCAAATAGGAGTATTGCTGCTATTTTTCAATTTCACCATTAAGGGTACCTCTATAAACTGCTTCTTGAGTTGACAATAGAATATAATGTATTTAGACGAGGTCTAAGGAAGGAGCTTGGTTAATAAACCTCCCCTTAAGCTATTCCTTTATTTAAGTATTATTTTTTTTGCGCGAGCGATAGTAGTGGTACGAACTGGTCTGTAGACTGTATGAGCACCCTACAACAGTGGCTATGAGGTACGATTAGACACTGCTGTAGGATTTGTGCGAATCAGTCTATAGACTAGTGAGTAGGAACGGATAGCGCGGTGTGCGATGCTAGGTAGGAAAGCACGCGCCCAAATCACATTGCATAGGCATTAGAAAATTGAAGAGTATCAGTAAATGAGTATAAGAATTAAAAACATTAGTACATTTATTCTACGATGGATACAACAATTGATTATGATAAAGTAATGAATGGAATATACGGTTCCATTTGCAAAATGCCCAATGATGGCAAAGTTGCTGACTATATTCCAGAGCTATCAAAAGTGGACCCTAATAGATTTGGCGCTTGTCTGCGCACTGTTGATGACGAGCTATATGGAGTGGGGGATTGGCAAACTAAATTTTCTATTCAGAGTATATCTAAGGTCCTTGCGCTCAGCATGGCTTATCGTACTTCGGGAGATGAAATATGGTCTCGAGTAGATGTAGAACCGTCTGGCACTGCCTTCAACTCTCTTTTGCAATTGGAAGCGGATAATGGTATTCCTCGAAACCCATTTATCAACGCAGGAGCAATGGTAATTTGTGATATTTTATTAAGTAGTAGCAAGAATGCCTGTGAGGAATTCTTGAGTTTCACAAAATTAGTCAGTGG
>JALZVN010000252.1 GCA_023299965.1 Saprospiraceae bacterium
GGATCTTGATTCAATAACTTCGCTACAGCATAATAAAGTCGGGGCAGCTTTCTTTCAAACTCTTCCCCCTGTTCGAAGAAAGTCTCTATGCACACGGAAAACATCTCTAGCATATTGATGCCGCCATATTCTTTCATAAAGGTATGTTTACCTTGCTTGATTTGCATCATCTTTTTTACCCCTTCTATTTCCCATTCCTCCATGCTTTGTTTGTCGAAGAATGCATTGTAGGCTAGTCGAAATCTGTTTTCTTCTTGTAGTGCATGCGCCAATTCATGCAGCGCAACATTCATGGCGTCATCAGGTATTTCGTATCCTTCCTTTACACTTGGCCAACTGAGTACTATGCAACGTTCTTCAAAATCTACATGACCTAATAAATTTTGAAAATGCAAGAAGTTGTAGTTGTTAGGAACGACGATGATTTTTCTAAACCTGTCTATTTTGAAATTCTGCAATCCGAAAGTAATCTGAATCAAAGCACTAGTAATCAATATGATCATCTCGTGTGTAACTCTAGGAAAATTATTTGGCGTAAAATCTAAAGTAGCAGAAGCAATCATCACTCTGCGTCTAAATTTTTTCTTATTCACTGGAGACAAAGCTCGATAGTAGCTGTTGTATTTTATCAATATCGGCTCCACGTATTGAGGCACGTTGACAGGGAAAATACTCCGGCGAATATTGTCAAATAAATCTGAAAGCATTAGATGGTATTAAATTAAAGGGTGCTCAAAGAGGCAATACAACGCTCTCGGATAGCCCAAACTTCTTCAAAAGATTGTTCTAGTTGTTCTGTGACCAGCCAGTTTTCCACAAGTGCTTTATGGGTATTTACTTTATAAATATTTACTTGTTCGGGGCTAATTATTTCTTCATGCAATATATCATTTTCTATGTGAGCAAGAGAAGCATTGGGAGTAGTAAGATCGATTTTTTCTCCATCAAAATCAAGGTAGCAATGCGCTTCTGGGATATATTCAAGTCCAGCGTCCCTGATATGTGGACCAATTCCAGGAGTGTTTTGAGCATTCATTTTATAGATGCATAAAATTAATCGTACCTCATAAATTTCTTGCTCGATGGCGATGCTTTTTAGAGCGGCGTGCTTACTACTACAGGTACCCTTTTTCTCCGTAAAAACGAGCCTCAAATCATCTCTATGTGTGTTGCGTCCATAAGGCAATTTACGAAGATACGCCATACACATTTCTAGATTAGATAGACCATTGTCCAGTGCAAGTTGACTCAGTTGACCTTTCCGATTAAATGTGTTTTGGATAAATGCAGACTTCATTAGACCACATATTCTTGACGGATGACAAGACTACAATAGCCACTGTCCAGCATGAGATATCCATATTCATAACAGAAGTAGTAGACGTTCCCTTTTTTGGTACGATACACATTGGTATAATAGTTAAAGTTGAAACCCAATTCTACCATTTTATCCTTATGCACCTTGGCCTTACCTTTAGGATTTTGCTCTATAAGTATGCGCCTATTTCTTCGTAGGATATTATTGATGTTGCGCATATAATTGTTAGAGTCACTATTCAGTTTGTTGTTGTGCGCCGCTCGACATTGATCAGAACAGAACTTTTTGTCCTGCCTTCCAAATAGTTTGTTGCCACACTCAGTACATTTTTTAGCCATCACAATAGTTGTTGTTACCTCAATTTACAAAATATTAGCTTTTTTATGAATGTAGTAATGGTTTTATTTTGGGCGTGCCCCTTTTGGAAAACTGCAGCATCCTTGCTGCAGCTCCCTCATTATTTTGGTCCACTGGACCAAAATTGCTTCGCATCATTCGGTCGGGGTCGGGCTCTACGTTGTACTATACCACCTACTCCCTGGGATCATATAGTCGTCTCTAGTCTCTTCTCGTACCTCGTCGAGCCGTCGACACTCCTTATGATCTAGCAGAGATTAGTCGATATCGTGCCACTGCGATCCCTCACGCATGTTCTCCGGACAAAGATTTTATAGCCTTACAGTCGAAAAGAAATAAATTCGTTATTTTTAGCGACTTAATACGATTGGTTCAATACTAATGGTGTAGTTACTATACGTTAGTATCAAAAAACAAACTTAATGTACAAATCTATTCTTCTTTTTGCCCTAAGCCTCAGCTTTTTATATATCAATGCACAGGAGTATGTATCCGAAAATGCCCCTATGCGTGTCATTCACTGCACGGCTATTGCTCAAGACAAAAATGTGAAAAACATTTTTGTTGATGAAAACAATGTAAAATGGGCTGCTACAGACAATGAAATATTCCGAGTCAATTCTGCTGATAATAGCACTCAGAGAGATCATGATAAAAATGATTGGTCCCTACTTATGCAAACGGAGGGAAATGGTCTTATCAAAACCAATAAATATAATCTAGAAATGTTGCCTGAAAATCCAGAAGGCATAACCTGTGCGTATTATGATAAAGGAAGGAAGCAACTTTATGTCGGTACCGATGGCAAAGGAGTATTGAGATATAAATTAGGAACTGAAGTGTCATTAATGTCTAACAAAGATTTTGGTGGAGATAAGATAGCCAACAGGAAG
This sequence comes from Saprospiraceae bacterium, assembly GCA_023299965.1. Taxonomy (GTDB): domain Bacteria; phylum Bacteroidota; class Bacteroidia; order Chitinophagales; family Saprospiraceae; genus JALZVN01. The sequence goes on from JALZVN010000252.1 coordinate 2,569, forward strand.
GTCACGGCTATCTTGGTAGATAAGTTCAAGAGAACGTGGATAGGTACAGACAAGGGGGTTCTACTCGGTGTAGGAAAGAAGTGGAAAGTGTATGAAGAGGATATCTATATCGATGAAATCACTGCACTTGGTCCAGATGTGTGGATATTAGGAAACGACATTCTGTATAAGATAGATCAGGGAAATAGATGGATTCCAGGTGACGTGGATGGGAGAACTTATAGAGGAAAAATCAGAGATATGGTCTATGATAATGATGGCAAACTTTGGGTAGCTTCAGATATCATCACCAGATATGATATTGTAAAAGATAGTGTAGAGGTTTTTGATCGTACTAACGGATTCACAGCTAAAAATATTCAATGCATCCGAGTAGATAATGATAATGCGCTTTGGGTAGGTACTGCTAATTCTGGTTTGTTCTTGATCGATAAAGAAGCATCCATGACAATTAGTTGTTTGATTTCTAAAGAGTTATCCTGCACGGGTAGTACAGATGACGCCTCATTAGAGGTGAAAGTCTATGGAGGAGAAGAGCCTTATACCTATACGTGGAGCAATGGGCTTAGCGGAGCCAATCCTCAAAACGTTGGTCCGGGAAAATACAAAGTAAAAGTGGAAGATAAGGCAGGACGTACCAAGACTGTAGGAGCGGTCATCGAAGATAATAGAATGCGTATCGCTTTAGATCAAATCAAGCAGACCTCACATAGCGCTTCCAAAGATGGTATCGCTATGGTAAGTGTGAGTGGAGGTGTCCAGCCATATAGTGTCAAGTGGGGGAACGGAGAAACTGGTGAAAAGGCAAAAGCGCTTGGTGCAGGCATGCAGTCGGTTACTATTAGCGATAATGGAGGATGTACCTATACGGATGCTATCGATATGGGAGGTGGAGATGTAGTGGCTATCAATTCGCAAGGTATCATAGTAAATATCGAACAAGATGGAGAGTTGTCTTGTACCAATACGACAGGTGTTGACTTGATCGCTCAGGTAAGTGGAGGGAGCGCGCCTTATAGCTATGAGTGGAATACTCAAAGTGATCAAAGCAGTATTTCTAACCTAGAAGCAGGAGAATATAAAGTAACAGTAAGCGATGCCAACGGCAATAGAAAAATAGGCTCGTATAAATTAGTTGGACAATCACCATTGCTAGTTACTGCCAAGCAGGAAAAAGCAGTAAGCAGTGGCAGACGAAAAAGAGATGGAGTAGCTTCTGTATTTGCTAAAGGTGGATCTGGAAATTATTCTTACCAATGGTCTAATGGAAACAGTAATGCGCAAGCGACCAAGCTGATCAAAGATAAATACAGCGTGACGGTGACAGATGACGCAGGATGCAGTGCAGTCGCTTCTGTGGATATGGAAGAAAAAGCTAATGAGGGTTTAGCGAGCGCTAAGCTTAAAAAAGGGCAAGTCATCCAGTTGGATAAATTGTACTTCGATGCGGATAGTACAAAGATTACTCAACGTTCTATTCCTATGTTGAATGAAGTGTATGATATGCTTCTTCGTAAGCCAGATACTAAGATAGAAATCGGAGGGCATACTAATAATGTTCCATCAGATGCTTATTGTGATGAATTGTCTACTTC
>JALZVN010000253.1 GCA_023299965.1 Saprospiraceae bacterium
GGAGCTATATTTTTTGGAGCATAGGGCTCCTAAGTACAACTTAGCAGGCAGCTCAATCAAACCATTCATTATCTAAAACCAAAAGAATCTTTGAGATAAGCATTCGAGATATTTCCTTCTTTATCATACCTTTAGCTATGGGCGAGCTCCTCAGTCTTGCCTTGCTTACAGGTAGTTGGGACAGGCTAGCCATCCAATTTATCTTGGACTTTATATTATTCCATAGAAATATAGAGGTCCGCTTAAAATTATTTCAATTGTCGAAAAATTATCTTGTATATTAAAACTTATAGAATCTCCAGTTTGTACTCTTTGGGAATTTAATAATAAAATAATATTAAAATGAAGAATTTAAAATTAGTTTTGATTGCATTCCTATTTATGGGAATTGGAGTAGTACAAGCACAAGTAAACAAGGTTGATTTGACTCAGCAAAAAGGTGTTTTCACCACAGAATCTCTGACGCTTGCTTCTGGAGATTACCAGTTCAATATCCACAATGACAACGTTGGACATGATGTAGGGTTTGTTCTTGTTCCTAAGGGAATGTATGATGCAGATAAGCACATCAAAGAAGCATACGTGAAGGCTCCAGTAGCTACAGGTTCTAGCGCTATGACTGATGTTGTTACTCTTGCTCCAGGGGAGTATGAATTTTTCTGCCCAATGAATAAGACTCCTAAGTATACATTGACTGTTACAGATAAGATGATGGACAACAAGGAGAAGATGATGGATAAGAAAGATAAGATGATGGACAAAGCGCACAGTATGGAAAAAGGAGAGAAGACGATGAAGAAGGGGGAAAAAGGAATGGAAAACAAGAAGATGTAAGATTCTTTCTTATACTGAACATAAATATTAGTACTAAAACGGAAGAGGTTGCCTTATTGAGGCAGCCTCTTTTTTTTATATGACTAGGTAATATACCCAACGGAAAGTAGTTTGGATACTAATTTTAATTCCATGGATCAACATAGTGAAGGAACCGACACTGCTCCGAGGCATGCAAGTTTCTCATCAGCAGAAAACACGCTACGAATCAATCTACCTTGCGCTCCGGGTAGTAGCGATATGAGGTGTACTGGAAGGCTAATGAAGGAATGCCCAGAGACGGATGAGCGCCTAGCGAATACTAGCTGGTCATATCCTGAATAGTCTTCCAGGATATCGAATACAAGCGAATGACCGGAATAAGCGCCCTCAAACAATGTACAATAATCCAATTACGAATGATCAATGAAAGATCAGATTATCCTTAATATAGGTTCATTTTCAAGAAAATTGGATAGCTGATTTTTTACTATCTGAGCTGCAATAGGCTGCAAGGATTGCTTTGAAAATCGAGCATTGAATGTTACATATGTTTAATTGTACATTGAAAATTGAACATTGACCATTTAAACTGTACTTTTGCGGCAATTAAATCTATAAAATGGGTAATATAATCGCCATCGTAGGGAGGCCAAATGTAGGGAAATCGACGCTCTTCAACCGATTAATCGGGCAACGTAAGTCGATCGTGGATGATGTCAGTGGGGTCACGCGAGACCGTCAATACGGGACGAGTATCTGGAATGGTAAGGAGTTTACCGTAGTGGATACGGGTGGTTTTGTCAAGAAGACGGAGGATGTGTTTGAGAAGGAGATTCGCTCTCAGGTGAAGATTGCGATCCAGGAAGCGACGGTGATATTGTTCATGGTAGATGTTACCACTGGTATTACGGATCTCGATGAAGAGGTCGCTAATATGCTGCGCAAATCGGATAAGATCGTCTATCTCGTGGTCAATAAAGCAGATAATCAACAGCGTCTGATGGATGCAAATGAGTTTTGGAGCCTCGGTTTTGAGAATACTTTCTTTCTTTCTTCTGTCCAAGGAAGTGGTACGGGGGAACTGCTGGATGAGGCGGTGACGCATATCGAGCAGCGTGAAAATGAGCTCGATGGACTTCCTAAAATCGCTATCGTGGGTCAACCGAATGTGGGTAAATCTTCGTTTGTGAATGCACTGCTTGGAGAGGATAGAAATATCGTAACGCAGATCGCAGGGACTACTCGAGACAGTATACATTCTCATTATAAGAAGTTTGACAAAGAGTTTTTGCTGATCGATACTGCTGGACTGCGTAAAAAGGCAAAGGTGCATGAGGATCTAGAATTTTATTCTGTGATGCGTGCCATCAATGCCATCGAGGAGGCGGACATCTGCATATTGATGATAGACGTCAACGAGGGCATGAATGCGCAAGATTTGAGCATCTTCTCGCTTATCATCAAAAGAAATAAAGGTGTTGTGATCCTTGCCAATAAGTGGGATCTCACGACGAAGGAAACGAATACACTGCGTGATTCGGAAGCTAAGATCAGGGATCGTTTGTCTCCATTTAGTGATGTACCAATCATCTTTACGAGTGTGCTGGAGAAGCAACGTATATTTAATGCTGTGGAAGTGGGTCTCAAAGTCTATGAAAATAGGCAGCGCAAAATTACGACTTCAAAACTAAACTTGATCATGCAGGAGGCAATGGAACGGAATCCACCGCCAGCGCATCGAGGCAAGTTTATCAAGATTAAATATGTCACGCAGTTGCCGACGTATTTTCCGGCGTTTGCCTTTTTCTGCAACTACCCTAAGCATGTAAAGGACAGCTATAAACAATATCTCGAAAACCAACTTCGGGATCACTTCGACCTAAGTGGCGTGCCTATTGCTATATATTTTAGATCAAAGAGTAAATAAAAATATTTATGCCATTTATAGAAACTAAGCTCAAGGGAGCGATCATCATTGAGCCGAAGGTGTTTGAAGATCACCGCGGGTATTTTTTCGAAAATTATAACAAAAATCATTTCGTAGACAACGGGATTACAGCTGATTTTGTGCAAGACAATGAGTCTTTCTCCAGTAGAGGTACATTGCGCGGTCTTCACTACCAAGCGGGCGAGCATGCGCAGGCTAAGCTTGTTAGAGTTATCAAGGGTCGTGTACTTGATGTTGCGGTTGACCTGCGTGAGGACTCTCCTACCTATGGGCAGCACATATCTGTAGAGTTGTCTGAGGAAAACAAAAAATTATTTTTTGTGCCTCGTGGTTTTGGTCACGGTTTTGTGGTGCTTTCTGAGACGGCGATATTTTCGTACAAATGCGACAATTTTTACAACAAATCTTCTGAAGGTGGGCTCATATATAATGACCCTAAGCTAGCGATCGATTGGGGGATTGCAGATGATGCAATGATCTTGTCTGAGAAGGACGCGGTGCTACCTGCTTTCGGAGCGCATAGAAAAGCGATATAGTCTTACTACATTTTTATATTTAAACAACATACACATGATTCTTGTCACAGGTGCAAATGGTCAGGTTGGTTCTGAGTTGAAGTATCTTTCTTCGGCTTATCCTTTTGAATTTATTTTTACGGGTTCGCAGGAATTGGATATCACAGATAATGACGCTGTGTTTGATTTTTTCCATAAACATAAAATTACTTATGTAATTAATTGTGCAGCCTATACTGCGGTAGATAAGGCGGAAGAGGACAAGGATACTGCAGCGGCTGTGAATGTTGCTGGTGCTAAGCATCTCGCGCAGGCTTGCACGCTTCGTAGCATTCCATTGGTGCATATCTCTACCGATTATGTGTATCACAATAATCAGAATACTCCTTTTTTGGAATCAGATGCGACCAATCCTCAGGGGGTTTATGCCGCGACTAAACTGGAAGGGGAAGAAGTCATGAAGCAGATTCACCCCCGTACGATGATCATTCGTACCTCATGGGTTTACTCTACTTATGGCAATAATTTTGTCAAGACTATGCTTCGTCTTGGTACTGATCGCGATGCCTTGGGTATCATTTTTGATCAGATCGGCTCGCCTACGTATGCTCGCGATTTGGCGAAAGGCATTTTGGATATTATAAATATGCTTTCTAAAGGGGAGGTTTCTGATACCACCTTTAATGAGACGTATCATTATAGCAATGAAGGGGTTTGTAGTTGGTATGATTTCGCCAAGGCTATTTTTGAACTCAAAGATATTGAGTGTGATGTAAGTCCAATTGTTACTGCTCAATACCCTACTCCTGCTAAGCGTCCTCACTTTAGTTTACTCAATAAGTCGAAGATCAAAGAGGCTTTTGGCCTGAAGGTTCCGTATTGGAGGGATAGCTTGAAGGAGATGTTGAAGGAGTTGGTTTAGTGGAGAGTGGAATGCTTGTTCATTTTAACACCATAACCTCTGAAGGCTTTTCTTGCTTGGTCCTTGAGCAGCTTGTTCGTTTTAACACCGTAGGCACCGAAGGCTGTACTAGATGCGTAGAAACACTGCAGG
>JALZVN010000254.1 GCA_023299965.1 Saprospiraceae bacterium
GCAGCAGTTACGGCTCCACAACTTTGGTGACCTAACACAACGATTACTTTAGACCCAACATGCGCTACAGCGTATTCCATACTAGCCATACTTGAGCTATTAGCAATATTGCCTGCTACTCTTACCACAAATAATTCGCCTAATCCTGAATCAAAAGCAAATTCTGGAACAACACGGCTATCTGCACAACTTAATACAATGGTATGCGGAGATTGACCTGCTGTAAGTTCGCCTCTTCTAGAGCTATCTTGCAATTTGCCATCCAATTTGTCAGCTACAAACCTATCGTTACCCTCTTGAAGTCTATTTAAAATTTCATCGACATTCATCTAATTAAATTTTTATTTATTTATTAATAAAAAGCTTTCCTGTAAATATAACAATTGATAAATCATTTAAAAGTTCATCAAATGATTCGAAAAATAGGAAAAAAATCACAATTAACAAAGGGGATAAATTTGTGCAATGAATGAGTCAAAAAGATGAGTTGAGATCAGCTATAATTTGTCAACGATTACTCACCAAAACAGAAAAATGGGATACAGATTATCAATCTGCATCCCACTTATCTAACAAACAAAACCAACTAAAAACTAATAATTACCAGTGGACTTTATAATTCTGGGTAATCCACGGTTACAAGTAAAACGGCTCCGTTTCAATTTGCGCTGTTTTGTTTAGAAAACTTTAACAGTTTGACATCTATTGATTAGCCAAACTCCGTTTCTAAAACAGCATATTCATTCCCAACTTGATCGCCAAGTGGTTCACTTTAGATCGATTTTGGTTGTTGCTGAGATCTACTCTGTACAAAGCATTTGGAATACTTTCTGGAGATGTTCTATAATTGGTTTCACTCGTTTCATTGTAGGTCACACTAGCGTCTACATAGAAACCTTCCATTAATCGAACTGCAAGTCCTCCACCAAAGCCCGCTAGAAATGCAGTACCATGGGTTCGTGTTTGTGGCTCATATATATCTTCTGGATCTTCTATTAAACTCAAAGAACTAAAAAATGTAGCTCCACCTACTTGCCCTTGCACATAAGGTCTAATAAATTTATCAGCATCCGTAACATAATACCGAACAACACCCTGATAGGTATAGAAGCAATCGTCCTCGTTGGTCTCTATATACGCATTCTGTGCGTTTCCAGTATCTACACTTCCTATGTGATCTTCATTCTGGTACATGGATACACTTAATCCTGCTCCTATTTGTAAGTTTTTATTATTTTTTAGAGGACCGAATAGGTATTCGAAGGCGATCCCAGTCGGTCGGTGCATCAGGTTTTCTTGAAAGTCACCCAATGGAACAGTGTGTTGTACCTGAAAATTGAATGACTTTTGAGCAAAAGCCGACAAAGAGAAAAAAGATATAGAGAGTATTAGGAGTAGTTTTTGCATGATATATTCTTATAATTTAGATTTAGAACGCATTTTCTAAATTCTAATTTAATTAATTATAAATTCACCTGCAAAAAATTAACAGTATTTATGGAATATAGAAGACTAGGAAAATCGGGTTTACAGGTAAGCGCCTTGTCACTTGGTTCATGGCTGACGTTTGGAAAGCAGATAAGTGATGCGATGGCTGAGAAGCTGATGCACCTTGCATATGACCACGGAGTCAACTTTTTTGATAATGCAGAGATCTACGCACGTGGTAAATCTGAAATAGTAATGGGCAAAATCCTTGCTAAGTCAAAATGGAGCAGAGATTCCTATGTCGTTTCTAGTAAGGCTTATTTTGGTGATGGTGGAAAACTACCCAATCAAACAGGTCTTAGCAGAAAGCACTTGTTTGAGGCTTGCCACGCCGCGCTAAAGAGATTGCAGGTAGATTATCTAGATCTGTTCTTCTGTCATCGACCAGATAAGAATACGCCTATCGAAGAAACAGTATGGGCAATGAATCACCTGATCCAGCAAGGCAAGATTCTATATTGGGGCACCTCAGAATGGTCTGCACAAGAAATTATGGAGGCGCATATGTGTGCTCAAAAACTAAACCTTATCGGTCCAGTTATGGAACAACCACAATACAACATGTTTCATAGAGAAAAAGTAGAAGTCGAATACAAGCAAATCTATAAGACTGTTGGGCTGGGTACTACCATTTGGTCTCCTTTATGTTCTGGCGTATTAACCGATAAGTACTTAGGTAAATTTCCAAAGGGTACTCGACTAGGAATGGAAGGACTTGAGTGGCTCAAGGAACGCTCCCTTACGGAGGGGCGCTTAGAAAAGACTAGATCGCTTAATGAATTAGCACTGTCTCTTGGAACAAGTTTACCAAGATTGGCTACTGCTTGGTGCTTGAAAAATCAGAATGTAAGTACTGTAATTTTAGGAGCTAGTAAAAAGAACCACTTAGCAGAAACGTTGAAATCCGTAGAGGACATATCCTTGATCACTGACGAAGTAAACGAACAGATCGAAACCATTTTGGACAATGCGCCCGTTCATCCACAATGGTAGCATTGATAAATAAAAATCTATACCATTTGTAGTTTAAAATGGGATTACTCCAAATGGGACTCGTGAATAATGAGTCCCATTTTTTTTATCGATTTAGAATAGAGGGTACCCTAAAGTAATTTTCGGATAGGGATAGTAGCAGTGGGTGACTTGTGTGGGCGGCTTGAAAGGTGAGGTAGACAAGTCGACCAGTCCCGATCATTTCATCGGGACCATGCTGCGCATAGCCCGGCCACTTGTGTGTACAGGATGGTGATTTGGCAGAATAAGTAGATCCCGCCAAAACAACATCACATGACATCATCTAAATAAATAAAAAGAGACGATACATTGCTGCACCGCCTCTTTAAAATCTTATCCTATGGCTTAAAATCGCTTATACATTAACAGAGCTTTTCACATCGATTACCCATCCAAAGGTGTCTTCGATTTCTCCTGCACGTAAGGCATTTATTTTTTCTCGTAATCCATTTGCTGTTGCATGAGTCGACACGTCAGACAATTTATAAAGCTTGTCTTTGTAACTGAATTCACTTACGTTCGCTACTACAGCTGCTGTACCAGAACCAAACATTTCGATAAGGTTTCCATTGTCGTGGGCTTCTGCCACCTCATCCATACTGATAGGTCTTTCTTCTACTGTTACGCCATCCGCTTTCAACATCTCTATCAAAGACTTTCTTGTAATTCCTTTAAGTATAGCCCCTGAAGTATCAGGTGTCACTACCTTATCCTTAAACACAAAGAAGAGATTCATAGTCCCTACTTCCTGTACATATTTGAATTCTTTTGCATCCAACCAAATTACCTGATCAAATCCTTTATCTTTTGCTAACTGAGCGGGCAATAAAGACGCAGCGTAGTTTCCTGCAGTCTTCGCCTCTCCAACACCGCCCTGTGCCGCACGGATAAATTTCGTTTCTGCTAGTAGCTTCACTGGCTTTGGGTAGTATGGTCCTACAGGTCCAGTGATAATGATAAATTTGTAAGTATCAGAAACTTTAACTCCAAGTTTTGCCTCCATAGCAAACATGACGGGTCTTAGATATAAAGCTGAACCTTTTGCTTTAGGGATCCAATTGCGCTCGATATCAACAATAGCATGTACTGCCTCTAAGAACATTTCCTCTGATATTTCAGGCATCATCATCCTTCTTGCAGAAGCGTTCATTCTGATAACATGCTGCTCCGGTCTAAATAATGCTGGAGTGCCATCATTTTTCAAAGTTGCTTTCATACCTTCAAAAATAGACTGACCGTAGTGTAGCGCTAAATTAACCGGACTTATGGAAAGATCACCGAATGGGATTATAGAGTGATTTGTCCACTTACCATCAACGTAATCAGCAACATACATGTGGTCGGTAAAAGTTTGTCCGAAAGGTATATTATCAAAATCTACCTGATCTACTCCGGAATGGCTAACTTTGCTAATATTTATATTACTCATATATAAGGTTTAAGAAGGTTAACATTTGGTGTTTAACATTACAAATATAGTTTTTTTCTAAATTATATTTTATATGCGAACTGAATTATACACTAAAACAATATAAAACGTTTTTTAAGCTACATATATCCAAATTAAATTTCTTTTATGGCGTTTCATACGTTTAATCTTATAGCTCATTCTCTAGATGCAATTGACCAAATCACTGATAATACAAGCAACTCTTTTAAGGTTATGGTCGTCTTAGGGGCAGAAGAGGATAAAGATCTTCTTGATGGTCTACTGAAAAAGATCTTATCAGCCATAAAAATTGACATGTCAAATGATGTTTGTTTGGTCAAAAAGACTGAATCTCCTACTAGGCTTAACATCTTAAGCGCAATAAAAGATTTAGAAATAAAGAAAGTTTTATGTTTTGGATTGCAGCCTTTAGATTTAACCTTAAACATATCTGCTTCATTCTATAAACCATTGCAAGTAGGTGCCCATACTTTTTTGTTTGCGGATTCATTATCTATTTTGGATACGGATCCAGCCAGAAAGAAAGCCCTATGGAATAACTTACAGCAAATATTCTTAACGACATAAACTATGGATAAACTTCTATTTGTAACTGGCAACCAAAATAAGGTCCGCGAAATAAAGTCCATCTTAGGAGAGACTATAAATTTGATTGGTTTAAAAGATGTCAACTGGACAGCAGATATCCCAGAAACAACGGGTACTATAAAAGGAAATTCTTTGCAGAAAGCGAATACCGTGTTTGACAAACTCAATATGGATTGCTTTGCGGAGGATACCGGTCTAGAGGTATCTGCGCTTAATGGTGAACCTGGAGTTAATAGCGCTAGATATGCTGGTCCCGACAAAGGTTCGGAGGACAACATGGATTTATTGTTAGAAAAATTAAAAAATAAAGAAGATAGAAGTGCTCAATTTAGAACTGTGATTACACTCTTACTAAATGGAGAGCAACACTTCTTTGAAGGAATATGCAAAGGACATATCGCAGAAGCTAGACAAGGAAAAGGAGGCTTCGGATACGACCCGATTTTTATACCTGATAGTTATTCATTATCTTTTGGAGAATTATCACCTCAAGTTAAAAACCAAATCAGCCACCGCGGAAAAGCGGTTGCTCTGTTAATTAAACACTTAAAAAGCATTTAAAGTGAGTTTTAATACTGAGGAAAAATTACTAAAAGGCTGCATAAAAGGCAATGCAAAGGCTCAAGAGGCTTTGTATCGGCTTTTTTCACCTACCATGTTTGGTATCTGTCTTAGATATGGATCAGATTACCATACTGCAGAAGACATCTTACAAGATGGCTTCGTCAAGGTGTTTAAGAACATCCGTAAATTTAAAAATAACGGATCTCTGGAAGGCTGGATAAGGCGAATTTTTGTGAACACCTCTATTGAGTATTATAGAAAAGCAACTAGATCTTTTAGATTCTCTCCATTGGAGGTAGTAGCAGAAAAATCAATGGAAGACCATCAATTATTATCTTTAGAAAGAGATGAATTGTTGAGCTTAATACAACAGTTACCTGATGGATATAGACTTGTGTTTAACCTCTACGTAATAGAAGGTTTCTCACACCTAGAAATCTCAGAAAAGCTACAAGTAAATCTTGGAACTTCTAAATCACAACTTGCAAGAGCCAAAAAATATTTACGCAAATTGATTTTTGCGCAACAAGCAAGCGAGGAAAAATCTTTGCAAAATGCTAAAAGCTATACTTTAGGATATGCTTAATAATTACAAAAAAGAGCCAAGAGAAGAAAATTGGCAAGACATAAAGAGACAGCTAGATGAGGAACATGCTTATGAAAAGATAGGTCTCAAGTTTGATAACTTTTCCCAAGTGCCTTCCAATAAAAACTGGAGTGCCATTCAAAAAAAAATGCAAACTCCAGAACCTACCTATAGTCGCCGTATCATTGCTGTGGCTGCTTCATTAGCTATGCTCTTTTTTATTATTTCAGAAGGAAACAACTATCCTACTTACGATTTCACGTCTTTGGCTCACGGCATGGAGCTCAATGATGAACTTAGTTTTGACATTTGCAAAGCCAGCCCTATCGTCACTCTTGACATCCTAAAACCTGTTGTTAAAAGAGTATATAAACAAGCGCAAAAGAGAAAAAAGAAAAAGGAAACAAAACCAAAGCGCCTTTTGGACGTCATCTTAGCAGATGACGACAACATCAATTCAGAGGTAGATTCATTACTTATAGCTAAACTACTTAGTCCTGCGTATATGTTACCCGATGAAAGTATGTCAGCCAACAAAGACGGCATATACTATTATCATCAGGGGGATTCGTACAAAAGCATGTATGAACTTCCAGTTGTAGACTACACCCTAAAGATGCCTTTAGACTCACAAGGTCGCATCTTGCTAGAAGTATCAGATGGAGTTGAATTTTAACCAAAAAAAA
>JALZVN010000255.1 GCA_023299965.1 Saprospiraceae bacterium
CCAAGATGTATGTAAATATCTTCTTCGTCAAATTTTTCCCATACATCTACGATGTTTCCTTGGAACGCAATCGATACTACTTCTTTATTTTGTTGGGCTGTCTTGACTCGTGTGACTAATTTATCTAAATCAGAAATGAGTACATCTACCCATCCTTGTTCATGTCTTTTTTGAGCGGCATTATGATTCACTTCTGCGCAAATGGTAATACAGCCTGCGATGTTTCCTGCCTTAGGTTGTGCTCCGCTCATTCCACCTAATCCTGCAGTTAGGAATATTTTACCTTTGCAATCTTCTCCTTCAGGAAGTACTTTCCTAAAGGCATTCATCACTGTTATCGTAGTGCCATGTACGATTCCTTGTGGACCGATGTACATGTACGAACCAGCAGTCATTTGGCCATACTGAGTAACGCCTAATGCATTAAACTTTTCCCAATCATCGGGCTTAGAATAATTTGGAATCATCATGCCATTGGTAACGACCACTCTAGGAGCATCTTTTGAAGATGGGAATAAACCCATTGGGTGACCAGAGTACATGTGCAGTGTTTGGTCTTCTTTCATAGTCGCCAAGTATTGCATAGTAAGTATGTACTGCGCCCAGTTTTGAAATACTGCTCCATTGCCACCATAGGTGATTAACTCTTCCGGATGTTGTGCAACTGCGGGATCAAGATTGTTTTGAATCATCAGCATGATACCAGCTGCTTGTTGAGTAACAGCAGGATATTCATGGATAGGGCGAGCATACATTGTATAGTTTGGTTTGAATCTGTGCATATAGATTCTACCATATTCATTAAGTTCTTCTAAAAATTCTGCAGCAAGTGTGGTATGCCAATCCTGAGGAAAATATCTCAAGGCATTTGCCAAAGCCAATTTCTTTTCGTCCTGAGTTAGGATGTCTTTCCTTTTTGGCGCTCGATTGGCATCGGATGGGTAGACTCTTTTCTCGGGTAGAGAATTTGGGATACCTTGTAAAATCTGGTCCTTAAAACTTAAAGTAGTATTTATCATGATATTATTTTAAAAGCTATAAAGTTGCTGGTTAGAAATATCAGTGTTTTTTTCAGCAATATTAACCAGCTCTCTTCCTTTGATGATTTGGATAGCTTGCTGGATATCGTCTCCAAATATTCTATCCTTGTCGGCATGACTAATTTTTGATCTAACTTCTTTGTGCAAAGCATCAATCGTTTTACTGGATTTTAAAGGGCGTTGAAAATCCATAGCTTGGGCAGCACATATTAATTCTACAGCTAGTATTTTTTCTAGGTTGTAGCAGACACGGAGTGCTTTTCTTCCACCTATAGACCCCATACTGACATGGTCTTCTTGACCTAGTGAAGTAGGAATACTGTCTGCACTAGCAGGAAAGCACAAGCCTTTATTTTCACTTACCAAAGCAGCACCAGTGTATTGCACTATCATGAATCCAGAGTTTAACCCTGTTTCTTTCATTAGTAATTTAGGGACTCCTGGTGATTTGCCTTCTAGAGAAAGATAAGCTCTACGGTCAGAAATATTGCCTAATTCTGCAGCAGCTAGACATGCATAGTCTAAAGGTAGTGCTAAAGGCTGACCATGAAAATTACCTCCACTAATTGTAAAGTCTTTTGAGAAGACAATGGGGTTATCTGTTACTGAGTTTATTTCTATTTCTACAGCTTCTTTTAAATGTAGCCATGCAGATCTTGAACTACCGTGTACTTGTGGGACGCATCTAAGGGAGTAAGGATCTTGGACTCTATCACAGTTCTTATGATCTTCCATAATCTCTGAATCTGCAAGCAATTTATCTATTTTTGCTGCTACGAATGTATTTCCAGAGTAGGGTCTTGTTTTGTGCAATTCTGGATGGAAAGGCATTTTTGATCCTTGCAATCCTTCGATCATTATCGCCGCAATCAAATCGGCATGTTCCAGACAATTGTGTAAAGTGTCTACGACCATAACAGCATGAGCGGCTATAAATTGAGTTCCATTTATCAAAGCCAAACCTGCCTTAGGTTCTAAAGTCAGTGGTTTTAATCCATGGGCTTCAAGCACTTGACTACTAGCTACTTTTATCCCATTCTGATATACGTATCCTTCTCCGATAAGGGGGAGGAACAGATGTGATAGTGGAGCTAAATCCCCAGAAGCGCCCACAGATCCTTGCTCTGGCACCAAAGGGATGATGTCTTGATCAATGTGCCAAAGGATTCTTTCTAAAACGTCCTGGGATATGCCAGAAAAGCCTTTACTGAGTGATTGGACTTTAAGGATAAGCATTAGTTTGGCAATAAATGTATCTACCGGCTCACCGACACCGACACTATGACTGAGTAATATATTTCGTTGTAGTTGACTAGTATCTTCACTGGGTATCTTGGTGTTGCAAAGGGGACCAAATCCAGTATTTATACCATAAACTACTTTTTCATTCTTTGCAATAGTCAAAACTGCATCATTGCTGGCTTTGATATTGGCTATTGCTGCAGCGTTTAACTGCCCTTTTTCTTCGCCTTTTGCCAGTTGTAGAGTTGTCTTAACTGATAAGCGATCTATTCCATAATTAAACATGGTGTATCTTTTTCCCAAATCTAAGCTTATATTTGATAATTGAAAAGATCATTTTGGTTAATAATCGATAACTATGAGTAATCGTATTGAATGGAGACATTTACGCTATTTTCTTCAAGTAGCAGAAGATTTACATTTTGGGCGAGCAGCCAGTAAGTTGTTTATCTCACAACCTGGTTTGAGTCGGCAGATCAAGCAGTTAGAAGAAGAAATGCAAACAGTGTTACTAGAGAGAGATAACAAAAATGTGCAACTGTCGAAGGCAGGGGGCTATTTTAATGAAGAGGTGAAAATATTACTGCGTGATTTTGAGCGCATTGTTACGCATACAAAATTGCTAAGTAAAGGGCAAGAAGGCAAAATTTCTATAGGTTATGTAGGTTCTGCTATGCAGAATGTGATTCCTGATTTATTGCTCAATTTTAGAGATTCATTTCCTCAAATAAAGTTTGGGCTGTCAGAAATGGACAATGCCAAGCAAATAGATGGACTTCTATCTCAAAGGATTGATTTAGGCTTTGTGCGCCTTGAAAAAGTACCTGCTGAATTAGCCATCAAACCTGTATTTGAGGATACTTTCTCTTTGGTACTTCCAGCAGATCATGCCTTAACAAAAAGAAAATTCAAATCTCTAAGTCAAGTCAAAGAAGAGACTTTCATCTTGTTTGAAAAAGAGTATAGCCCAGTTTATTATAATAAGGTTATGAGTGTATTTGAATATGGTGGTTTTGAACCACTAATATCTCATAGTACTGTTCATGCCAATACTATATTTAGATTGGTAGAAAATAAATTTGGGGTTTCTATTGTGCCAAGTTCCTTAGCCCTCGGATATGATATGAAAGTGAAGTTTATTGAATTAGATAACATTCCACAACGTACACAGCTTTCTGTTGTTTGGAATAAGGCAAATAGGAATCCAGTATTGAAGAAGGTATTGGATATTATTTTTAGGGCTAAGCTGTAAATAGAGAGGTATTTGATTTGAAAAATGACGGCTTAGTGCCTAGTAAAAATAGTAATAATTTATAACCGTTATTGGTAAAGCTACGTAGACAAGGATTGATGGAAAAGGAAATTAAATTTTATGAGTCACGCAAAGAGCTGAAAAAACTTGATGCAGAATTAGTCTCTAGAGCAGCAGATGCTGTTGCTGATGCTTACGCACCGTACTCAAACTTTTATGTTGGAGCTGCTGTATTGTTGGATACGGGTGAGATAATTAAAGGGTCTAATTTTGAAAATGCATCTTATCCGTTATGCCTTTGTGCAGAGCGTGTAGCATTAGGAAGTGTTCATTCTCAATATCCCAAGGCAAAGGTGATTTCTATCGCTGTTACTGCAAAAAATCCTAAACAAAAAGTAACGGAACCTGTAGCGCCTTGTGGAGCTTGTCGTCAAGTCTTGCTTGAATACGAGCAAAGACAAGGAGTACCATTACAGGTAATTATGTTTGGTGAAACGGGTAAAGTAGTGATTTATCCTGATGCACAAAGCCTTCTACCTATGGCTTTTGGTCATAAATTTTTAGGGTGAGTATATTGACCTATATGTACTTTTTCGGATTTTAATTTTACATTTTCAAAGTACTTCGTGATACATACAGCGGAACTCGTAAAGGCAAGTTCTTTCCATGGTATTTCATCTTCTGAAAAAAGGGCAACTTCGAGACTTTCTTCTCCTGGGGAAAAATTAATATCCACCAATTCTCCTAAGAATAGCATATAGACCTGATTTATCGCGGCAATTGAGTATATCAAATGAGGTCGGATATTTTTCACCTTAGCCTTAGCCTCTTCCCATAACTCTCTTTCTGCGCCTGCTTCGACAGTCTCTCCATTTTCCATATAACCAGCAGGGACATTCCAAAGTCCAATTCGAGGTTCTATGGCGCGTTTAGCTAATAACACTTTCTCTTTATAAATGGGTAATACACCAGTTACAATTTTAGGATTGAGATAATGCACGGTATTGCATAAGGTACATACGTGACGGGGGTGCGTATCGTCGGGAATAGATTTGTATACTATTGGACCTGCACAGTGTGGACAATATTTGAATAAATCTACCACTAGATTTTTGATTCTAAGAAATGAATAACTTTTTGAGCATCTTCAGGTACATCAACGCTAAGTGATTCATAAGGGGTGATGCCTACTTTTATTTGAATGTCATTTTCTAGCCAGCGCAACTGCTCCAAAGATTCCATGTTTTCAAGAGGGCTTGCCATTAGACTATCTAAATGGAGTAAGGTTTTACGGTCAAAGCTATATAAACCAATATGGCGATAAAAAGTATGCTTGCTCATCCAATCCTTAGCTTCAGCATTACGCACATGAGGTATAGTTTGACGAGAAAAATATAAGGCATTATTATTTTTGTCAAAAACAACCTTTACTACATTAGGATCGAAGAGGTTTTCTTGCTGTTCGATTTTCTTAGCTTGAGTAGCTATCCCATTACCGCTGATTTTTACTAAATCATCAATTTGACGAGGATCGATGGTGGGTTCATCTCCTTGGATATTGACAATGATCTCTGCGTTTGAAAATTGAGAGGCAATTTCAGCACAGCGGCTAGTACCGTTAGTGTGCAGTGGGCTAGTCATCAGAACTTCACCACCAAAACCCACTACATGCTTATAGATGCGCTCATCATCTGTTGCTACAATCACCTTATCTAGGAGAGTGGCTTTTTGACATTGTTCGTATACTCTTTGAATCATGCTTTTGCCTAGCAGCTCAATTAGAGGCTTGCCAGGAAAGCGAGTGGAGGCATATCTTGCGGGAATGATACCAATATTTTTCATATAAGTAGAAATAATAATATATAAATTATTATTTTTGTTTTAGATCGAGTTTAAAAATTACATTCTATCATGGGCAAGTTAAAGGTAACGCTAAGTAGCGTCATAATTTTGTTTTTTTCAACAAGTTTCCTTTTTTCTCAAAATTATCCGCAATCTAGTTTTCTACAAACTAGAGTAGAAGTAGATTTTACTTCAGCGGGTACTATGTATGTCAAGCATATCATAGGTGAAGAACAAAGTTTGTACAGTTTATCTCAGTTTTATGATGCTAGCCTGTATGACATAAAACGGTTCAATCCAAAATTGGTCGTAGGAGAGGAACATATAGGAATGGAAGTCAAAATACCAATTGATGAGAAACATCTAATCAAAGATCTTAATCAAGCCGGAAACTATCAAGTTTTAGAGCAAGTGTATTATCAGGTTCAAAAAAAGGATACCCCCTATGGAATTGCTAAACGTAGGATAAAAATAGACCTTGAAACA
>JALZVN010000256.1 GCA_023299965.1 Saprospiraceae bacterium
GCTGTACCTTTTGAAGTATTGAAAAAAGAAGTAGGAGCTAACTTTCTAATACAGGACAAAAGTGTTTCTTATGTTTATTCTATTAGCTCATTTATTGTTCATGAGGACGCCAATTACGATAAGCCTTTTTTAGGTTGTGCACCTATCTTTGGAAAAGAGAATCAATTGGGACTGATACCATTAGAGTATAATACAAAAGAGTTAAATGGAATAAGCAACTTGCTTGATTTTGAAAAGAAGACAGGCATTGTTAGTAAACAAGATTTTGTTGAAATGATAAAGAATCATTCATTCAATATAATTCACTTTGCTACACATGCTTCCGCAAATCAAAAGCGAGGAGATAAATCCTATTTAGCATTTGGTGGAGACTCGACCCAATTATTATATTCAAGGGAGATTTATGGATTGCCGATAAAAGCTGACCTAGTAGTTTTGAGCGCTTGTCAGTCTGGTGATGGAGAATTGTCAGAGAGTCAAGGAGTACTAGGCTTAACAACTGCTTTTGCAGCAACTTCAACAAAAAGTATCTTGGCGTCATTGTGGAATGTAAGTGACGCTACTACTCAAAAATTGATGCTGAAGTATTATAAATATTTGAAAGAGGGGAGAAGTAAGGATGAAGCATTGAGAGAAGCAAAATTGGAATACTTAACTTCTGTTCCAAAGTCTAAACAGCATCCGTATTATTGGGCAAGCTTTGTACAGATAGGCTCTATTGCCCCATTGCAGTTTGAGCTATCTTACTTTTCAATAGAGCGTAGGGTAGGTCTTGTGTTGATTTTATTTCTATTGGGTTTGGGATGGATATATCTATCCTATAACAAAAAAAGAGCTGCTTCACCTTCGTGAAGCAGCTCTTTGTAAAATCAATAAGAATTGATTTGTGAATTATTTCTCAACTACAAATTTCGTTATGCTTGTATTTGAACCGTCTTGAATTCTCAAGAAGTAAATACCACTATTGAAATTGGTAGTGTTAATTGTTTCTGTTACATTTCCAGAAATTCTTTGCGTAGTCACTAATTGACCTTGCAGGTTGTAAACGTCCATTGAACCAGAATTTGCAAACAAACTATTTGTCTTTACTGTTAAAATAGATTTTACTGGATTTGGATACACCGCAATTTCAAGTTCAGCCAAATCTTGAGCACTTACTCCAACATCTACATAGTTTATGTTGAAGCTATGTGTTCCAGTCCAGCCACCATCTCCATCAATAACTGTAAATAAGAAGTTGTCAGTATCTCCTTCTACTTCAGCAGTTGTATATGTGATTAGAGAGTTGTTCAAATCAAATTGACTGAATTTATCTCCAACTTCCAAAGGCACTCCTTGATTCATCAACTGACCATAGGTTGGTAGCGTTACTAAGGTATATTGCAATTCAAAATCGACATTGCTATCATCTTCTACGCTCAAGAAAGCATTGTTAAGAACCTTTTCAAAATTTGAAGAAATTGTCAATGGGTTATTTCTTATCAATTCAGGATTGCTTAATGCAACGTTTGAGCAAAATTCAAGTGACCAAGATTCTACATTTCCACCGTTTTGACCAGCTCTGTCATTGATTAATAATTCCCATACACCTTCAGTGTTCTCTCCAGTTAATACATCCAAATTTTGTAGTGGGATAAAAATGTTTCTTGGTGGACAAGAATATTCAAAGGGAGATTGTTGATCAAATCCCATATCAAAAGTATTAGACTGAGCAAAACACTTATTCTTTACAAGGTCAACTCTTGTCCCTGCAGGAGAAATAATGGAGAAACTTAAGTCAGATAAATCACTGTGATTTCCTCTAAGATTTTTAATGTTGATATCACTTATTGAACCTCCAGAGGTAACATTTATTTTAGAGGACAAGTCACCAGCAAGGCTAGAAGGTATAGATAAAGGTAAATCTACAGCGTCCAATTCTAAACAGCTTAATGATTCTGAGTGGAATGCGGCAGGTACAGAAGGCTGACCAGCGCCACAAAGACCAAATGGAGTAACTCTCCAATAATATAAAGTTGTTCCTTCCAACAATTCTTCTAGAGCAAAATTTGTTTCCGTAAGATTCTCACCCATTGCTACAATAGATTCAGGAGAGAAAGAAGGGTTAGTCGCTAATTCAAAAGTATATGAAGAAGCGGTGACATTGATAGACCACTCAAACTCCGCAGCCAATAAGCCAGATTCACCATCAAATGGGCTATCTAAACTTAAAGAAGTAAAGTCATTAGAAATCACATTGAATTCCACTGTTCTAAAAGTAGTATCGGCATTAGCTGATATTGCTCTTAATGTAAGAGATAAAGTTTCGTCTGATGAAGGATCATCGATCGTAAGATCAATAGTGGTAGCTTCACCAGGAGTCAAAGAAGGAGAGTTGATGTCAACCGAAGAAACATAATCTGGAATATCTCCCATGATCGTCAATTCAACAGCTTCATCAAAACCAAGTACAGAACCTGTAGTTACATCTAATGATACATTGGCAGGAGCACACACTTCAGTAAACTCAGGAGTTACTCCAAAAGTATAACCAGGAGCTGTTGCCTCATCTATTGAAACTCTTCTACCTGAGATGTCAAAAAATATGTTGTCAGATGCTTTGACCTTTATTCTAGCAATGTTGGAAGTACGCTCCGGAATATCTACAAAATAGCTTCCATCATTTATTACGCCTTTTGCAAGGGTGTCAAAACTAAGCGCATCATCATACGATATGAGAATGTCTACCGTTTTACAGCTAACAGGCGCATCAAATGTGCCTCCTACTTCCCATCTAATTTCTTCAGTATTTCCAGCAACAAAGCCGTCACCGAATGTATTAGGGAACGTTAAAAGAAAAGGTCCTGAATCTCCATCAACTTCAAAAGATATATTTGTCCAAACAATTCCAGAACCATCTTCTACACCATCTCTCGCAGTCACAAAGAACGAAAGATCTCTATCGTATGTCGGAAGTACCTCATTAAAATCATTATTAGAATTTAGTATATTACTTAATCTTGGGAAAGTTCTTGTAGGATTAGTAGATGGAGGCCAAGATCTAAAGATCGGCGCACCACCTGCTGGTTCCCCAATAGTCGATGGAGTGCTTTCCAAGTCATGCTGTTCCCAACAATACAATACGTCATCACCATCTATATCACTCCCTACAGCAGTAAGCTCAAAAGGAGTACTACCAGGAATGATAAACCCACCTTCTAAAGGAATAGAAATCTCAGGTTCATTATTACCATTGATTACTCTTGTTCCACAATTAGGCACTACACCTCTAGCATAGTTAAAGAAAGATTCTAATGAACCAATATTGAAATAGTCGCCTCGACCACCACCGGTAATATTTTGATTACCACATGTACCAGAATAAGACATAATAGTTGTTCCTGAACCTGGTTCGTAAGCATTGCCACTTGATCTTTGATCAGAACTTACTGGGCAGTTATCCCAACTGTGTCCACAAGTAAATTGGTGACCAATCTCATGTGCCATAATACCAGCTACGATAGATTCAATATTATTACTACCCCAACATGTTACCCCTCTCATCTTACCAAGATCATCACATGCACGTCCATTTACAACTCCACCTAATCCACCACCACAGCCGATCGTAAACACGTGACCTACATCATATGTATTCGCAAAGATACCTGCACCAATAAATGCCGGTGAATTTTGGGCTAATAATCCAGCACCATCTGTAGGGTTTAGATAAGGGTCTGTATCGCCATCTAACCATATTAGGTTATCGTTGTCCTCAATTAACTCCATTCTTACCGCAAATTCTAGTTGGTATATTTGGTTGATACGATCCAATGCTCTAATATATTGAGCATTTACGGTTTCTTTGGTAGGACCAAAGCGTTCTCCAAACTCACCTACACACGCAAGAGCTAATCTATATACGATTACTTCTACTGGTGCTTGAGCGCTCTTTAAATTATCTTGAGCTTGCTTAGCAGCCTTAGCAATAGTTTCATTTTCTGCTAAGAATTCAGAAGTTGCACCACAACCAGTTCCAGAAATCAGGTTTTCATTCACAGGTCCCATATCGCTGGCATTATACACTGTGACATAATCCCCTTTACCCGAAGTATAAGCGTCTATGTAGTTTTTTCCAGTGGGCGTGTGAATCGATCCACTAAAGCCTAAAGGTGTGTGATTAAAACGCATAGAGTGCAGAGGGTTATCTATACTTATAGCACTATATGATCTTATGCTTGGATACTTTGCCGCCAGTCCTGGAGCCATTATTGGAGAGTATCTAACTAAAAAATTCTCAGTATGACCATCAGCAAATGGAAAGGTCATGATTAATCGATTGCCATTTCTATCTTGCTCATGAGGAGCATTTTTTAATGTCTGCTTTAGCGCTTCAAAATCTAATTTGAAATACCTTTCCGCATTTGGAGTCTGGTATTCATTAGGTGTTTTTTGCGTTGGGATTACAGATTCTGCAGTTTCCTGCCAGAAGTTATTTGTCTGCGCAATAGCCATTTGGCTAAAGGCGAAAAAACAGGAAAAAAGGAGTAGGGTGATTCTCATATTTATTGATTTTTATTTTATTAACAAATATACTTAGTTATCAGTTTTAATGGGTATCAACTGGCAGACTTATAGACAAAAACTAGGTGTTTTTCGTCAAAAAGTCGCTTTAATTTGGATGTTTCCAAAGTGAACGACGTCCAACTGACCAGTTTTACGTCCATTGTAGTTAATTAACAACTGTAAATTCTTCGAAATTTGCTGATTTGCGGTGATTATCCACTCAAAATTTCTGCCGTTTTGTAGTCCATCTAACAGTATAAATGATGCTGATTCGTTGATTGGACCCTCAAATTCTACATCTGAGTATGTAAAATTAAGATCAATTGACCTATTTGAAGTGTTTTGATAGCCCAGTGAAAAGGTCAGTTCGTTTTTCATCAATACCTGCTCAGAACCAATTTGATTTTCTTGATTTTCCCAGGCATATTCAATCTTTGCGTTGAGTTTTTTGGATACTAGAAATTGTAGGGCAGGATTGACTCT
>JALZVN010000257.1 GCA_023299965.1 Saprospiraceae bacterium
TCATCGGCCATATCCGCTAATTGTAATTTACTACAAGCTTCGCAGAAAGCTGGCATCATAGATCCTCTTGTAAAATCAAAGCCATAGCCTATACTGAGATTATCTTGCTTATAATTGCATTTTTTGCAAAAAGATTTAATCATTTCACCCATTAGTCAATTTCGTTTTGTATTAAGGTAGTCAAACCGTTATGTAATATTAATTTAGTACGGGTTAATTGTTTATATTGTTAGCCCAAAAACTATTTATGATTTATGGAAAATGCGTTTAATTTAAATTGTATAAAGGATAAACCATAATTCAATTTAAAAATATAAATTTTGAGTAAATTTTTCTCCAATTGGTGGATTTTTATGATCTTTTTTTGTGTGGCTTGCATTTTTTGCTCGTTTCAGACGTATTCGCAGTACTTTGAAATTTGCGATAATGGTATTGATGATGATGGAGATGGTTTTATCGATATAAATGATACAGACTGTATCTGTCCAATGGAGCTTCCTCTGTCGCTCATACCAAATCCCTCTTTTGAAGATATGACGGGTTGTCCATTGAATGAGAATATGCTAGAGTTGGCTGTTTCTTGGCAGCAAGCTAGTAGTGCTACCACTGACTACATCCATCAATGTGGTGGTTTTCTCAGTCACACTTTATTCAATGATGATGTACCTTTGCCAATGCCAGATGGGATGGGCTGTATTGGATTTAGAAATGGGAAACCTTTATCTCCTAATTTCAAAGAATACACCGGCGCGTGTCTAACGGAGCCGCTTGAAGAAGGTGTCCGATACACACTCAATATGTGGGTTGGATTTATGAATGAAGTAGATTCACCTGGCTTTGAACTTACTGTATTTGGTGCTAGTGGTTGTCAGAGCAACGGGATACTTCCTTTTGGTGGAGATAATACAAATATAGGTTGTCCAATGAATGTGCCTGGGTATGAACAATTAGGATCTGAAAGAGTAGAAGGGGTATCTGAATGGGTGAATACAATTATATCTTTTACACCAAACTCAGATCTAGATGTGATCGTGATAGGAGCCAATTGTGATCCGAATCCATTTGATCACTATTATTTTTTTGACAATTTAATATTGCAAAAGACGATTGGTTTTGGGGAGTCTCTTGGTATCACGGGGCATCCATGTACACAAAATGTAGTGCTGAATGCACCCAGTTTTGAGGTAGAAACCTATCAATGGTACAAAAATGGAATTGCTATTCAAGGAGAGACTGAGCCTGCATTTACTATTCCAGATACACAAGTTGATGCTGCAAATTATCAATTATTAGTCACTTTTGAAGACGGTTCTTGCGAATTGTCTAGTCCTTTTTTATTTGAAATTCCAGATATTATTACGATGCAATCTCTAGCTATTTGTGATAATGAACCAGTCCAGTTAGACGATCAATCTGTTAATGAGACGGGCATATATACAGAACTACTAGTGAATGCTCAAAATTGTGATAGTACAGTAATAACAGACCTAACGGTACTGCCAAGCTATGATATATCTATAGAGCGTATCATTTGTGAAAAACAGGAGTATATATTGGGCACTCAGGTTTTGAATATATCAGGAACATATACTGAAATATTTAGTTCTGTCACCGGCTGTGATAGCGTTGTCACTGTTGATCTTACGGTATTGCCATCTTTGATAAGAGCAGATGCTCAAGGAGACGCAAGTATTAGGCTTGGAGAGCAAACGCCTTTGCAAGCGGAGTTAATGAATCTTGACCAATTAGACATTTTATCTTGGGCAAGCTCAAATAGTCTTGAGCAAATCTGTGATACATGCCTGTTTCAATTGGTACGCCCCGAACGTACAACCACCTATACGCTAAGGACTATAGATGTTCAAGGCTGCGAGATAGTAGATAATGTAGTCATTGAAGTAGATCAATTCTATGATATTTTCTTTCCAAATGTTTTTTCTCCAAATCAAGATGGGGTGAATGACTTTTACTATCCACATGGGACGAATAATATAGCACAGATATTGCGATTAGATGTATATGATAGATGGGGAAATCTAGTTTTTAATAATCGAAATTTTCTAGTAAGTGATGAATCTAATGGGTGGGATGGAAGGTATAGAAACCAAAATGCCAATGTTGGCGTTTACGTATATGTAGCTGAGGTAGAGTTCATTGATGGAATTATTCAGCAATTTAAAGGCGATTTTATTTTAAGTCGTTAGAAATTTACTACAGCTTTTACCGCTTCGATATGACGAATATGTTTAGAATTATTTTAGTACAAATTTTATTTTTATGCTGTTTAGGAAGTATATCTTCTCAGACGGTACCTAACTTTGTTCTAAACGATATCAACGGTAATTCGCACAATCTCTATTCTTACCTCAACGAGGATAAAGTTGTAATTATTGACGTATTCGCTACTTGGTGTTCAAATTGCTGGACACTACACAAAGAAGATAAGCTAAAACATCTTTACAGTACTTATGGGCCTGACGGCACAGATCAGTTGATGATATTGTTTATTGAAGGAGATCTTCAGACAGCCAATTCTACTTTATTCGATAATCCATTTGGAGATTGGACCAAGGATGTTCCATATCCTATTTTTAATCCAAATGGATTAGATGATTCATTTATTGAAGCTTTTTCTAGCGATGGGGTACCAACGACAAATGTTATTTGTCCTCGTACTCGCGAAAATATTGCAGATGCTTTTGCAGAGGATCTGTCAGAAATAATTGAAATTATACAAGACTGTAACACGATTTCTAATGTAAGTGATTTGCAGATACTTGGAGCGAGAGAGGTAACTAAGCCTATTTGTCTTAATTCAAATATTGAGTTTTCCGTGCTAAATACTGGAACTTCCTCAATAGATTCTTTTTTTGTGTCTGCAATAGATAGTGATGGATTTACGATCAGTAGTGAGTTGATTAGCGCAGAGCTTTTGCCAGGGGAAGAAATTGATATCAATCTAGGAGAATTTAATTTACCTCAAGCGCTAGTAAGTGACAAGGCTTCTATTCAGATAGAAACTCTAGATGATGTAGTTCTAAATAATGCTCAAGAGGTAACTTTTATTCATGCACCAGAGGTATTTAATGAACTTACTCTAAGGATAGTGTCAGATTTTTGGGCAGTTGAGGACAATACACGTTGGTGGATAGAGAATAGCGAAGGGGACAGAGTGACGGGTGTAAATTTATTAGAGTCACTAGGTGAATTTGAAGAAAGTTTTTTTCTTGAAAATAATGATTGTTTCACTTTCGTGATAGTAGATGACTTCGGTGACGGTATGGTTTTAGGATCTATTTTGTTAACGGATGATCAAGGTAATGTATTATTTGATGATTCCAATTTTGGTGATAGAGGGGAGGCCAGTTTCGAATATGTGGGTTCGGCCGTTACATCCACCGAGCAATTAAATGGCGAAGAATATGCTCTAGATTTGGTGCCTAGTGTTTCTGTTATTGATCAGTTGCAAATACAATATGCAGTACATCGAGAAGGTACGAGTATTACTTTGTATGACTCAAATGGTTCTTTGCTGCAGCGTTTTCCAAGTTTACCAATAGCTTTAGATAATAAACTCACTATTGATGTGCACAATCTTCCTACTGGAGTCTATATTGTTTCTATGCAAAACCCAGAAGGAGTATTGACTAAAAGATTTATAAAGCAATAAAACCCAAGTACTAGCTAGCTGACTAATAGCTAAAGTCATCAATCGACTCTGTACTTGAAGCGGTCTTTTTCCTGGCATTCGTTTTCTTAGACTTTGGAGAATTACGCTTTTGAGGTGCAGCTTTCTTTTTAGTATTCACCGGCTTGGTTTGTTTACTGTTTGATTTAGTTACTTTTTTTGCCTTTGGTGTCGATGTTTTACTAGTACTAGAAGGGGACTGACTTGACTTTGGTTTAGTATTCTTTGGATTCCTAGGCTTTTTAGATTGGTTTGAGTCTTCTTGTTTCTCTGTTTTAGCAGATTTATTTGAAGCATTGGGTTTTACTTTCTTCTTTGTATTACTCTTGGTAACGTCGTTTTTTTTTACCGCAGATTTGATTTCCTTTTTGGTAGTTTTTGAGTTCGGCGCTTTGCTTGGACTAGACTTATGATTATTTGATCTAGACTTAGCACTAGTTCTTTTATTACTCACATTACCCCTTTTTGGAGCTAGGCTAAAGCTATCTTCTTCATTGATCTCTATAAAGTGATCAGACTCATCTATCAAGATTTGAGCTGTAGTGGCTTTCACTGCAGCGATCTCGATACGCACCCCTTCACCTTTCAAGTGTCTCACAAGCTCTACATAGTCAGAATCACCAGAAAGTATGATAATGGTATCCACTTTTCTTGCGATTTGCGTAGCGCTGATTGATAATGGTATATCTGCAGACTTATGACAAGGAACTACAGAGCCCATATAGTTATTCAATAACCTATCTGCGAGTTTGCTACTGATTTGATTCCCTTCTCTAAAGTATATCAGCCTACTTAGACCTCTGCCTTTAAGGAGCTTAGGGATCAAGTTGTCAAAGTTGATCATGCAGTTGTCATCCTTTGTCATGCTATGCAATGATCTTTCTATGTTATTGCCATCGATCAAGATGGCAACAGATTGTATGATTTTTACCGTTGGTATATCGGACATATTTATTCTTTTTAGATTAAACGCGAGTAATCGCTTTAAGTTATTGAGCCTTAAAGCGTATTGAGAGATTGAGCTATGAGATAGCCACCTGTCCATGCCGCTTGGAAGTTAAAACCTCCTGTGACAGCGTCTATATTGAGTATTTCACCTGCTAGATACATCTGGGGCACTAGCTTACTTTCAAAGGTGTTAGGGTTTACCTCAGAGGTGTCTACACCACCGGCAGTTACAAACTCTTCTTTAAAGGTACTCTTTTTCGTAACATCGAAGCGAGAAGCGCATAACTGAGCAAGCAATTTAAGTCTATTCTTCTCATTGAGATCTCTGTACCGCATGTGATCTTGCAGATTGGCGGCTACACAAAGACGTTCCCAAAGCCTAGCAGGGATTCCAAATTGGGCATTGCGCAGTATGACTTTGCCGCTATGCTCCTCTATGATATCATCCAATTCGTTAGCGGCTAGCTTTTGCTTTTTACCAACCCAGTTGACCTCTAGTTCAAATTTATACGCTTTATCCGCCAATACCCGCGCACCAAAGGCAGACAGCTTCAATATCGCCGGACCAGATTGTCCCCAATGAGTGATCAGCAAAGGGCCTTCATTTACAATCTTTTCTCCACTTATACGCACACTTGCTTTAGGGACGGAAAGCCCCTGTAGATCTTTGATGCGCTCATCATCTATATGAAAAGTAAATAAAGAGGGGACAGGTTTGATTATACTATGACCTAATTTTTCTAGGATTTTCCAGACACGAACATTGCTCCCTGTCGCCATTACTAGGTGGTCACAAGTGTATTCTTTCTCATCCTTAGTGCGTATGCTAAACTTTCTAATAGGGGTATCTTCTACAAAAATAGATACTACATCGGTTGCATGTTTATATTCTACTGGAGCTGAAATACTATTTTGGAGACAGTCAATTACAGATTGAGAAGAATTACTGACAGGAAACATTCGTCCATCAGACTCCGTCTTGGTTTGGACGCCACGTGTTTCAAACCATTGCACCGTATCTTCACAGCTAAATGCTGCAAAACCTTTTTTTAAAAACTTAGACCCGCGAGGATAATTTTTGAGAAGTTTACTATTCTGAAAACATGCGTGAGTGAGGTTGCACCTGCCACCACCAGATACGCGAACCTTAGCTAAACTTTCACGCCCTTTCTCAAGGATGGTGATACGAGTATCAGGTTTAACATCAAGATTGGCTGCACAGAAATAACCCGCGGCTCCACCTCCAATAATAAGTATCTGGTAATGCATTATTTACGACCCTGCATAGCACCGAATTGCTTCATCATGTTACCCATGCCTTTTCCAGTAGACAGCTTGTGCATCATCTTTCTCATCTGCTCAAACTGCTTCACGAAAGCATTGATTTCATGTATGCTGCGCCCGCAACCCTGTGCGATACGCTTCTTGCGATTCATGTTTAACGAATCAGGATTCCCACGCTCATGTGGTGTCATAGAGTGGATGATAGATTCTACCTTGAGAAAAGCGCTATCATCTATATCTACATCCTTGAGTGCCTTACCCATACCAGGGATCATACCAACAAGTGATTTCATATCACCCATTTTCTTGATCTGGTTAAGTTGACCTAGGAAGTCATCAAAGTCAAATTTATTCTTCTTAAACTTTTGTTCTAATCTCTTCGCCTCCTTCTCATCAAAGTTTGCCTGCGCCTTTTCGACAAACGACACAATATCACCCATACCTAGGATACGCTGCGCCATTCTATCTGGATGGAACACATCTAGCGTATCCATCTTTTCACCCATACTCACAAACTTGATCGGCTTACCTACTGTATACTTTACAGAGAGAGCAGCACCACCACGCGTATCACCATCCATCTTCGTAACCACTACGCCATCAAAGTTGATACGGTCATTAAAGGCCTTTGCGGTATTCACGGCATCCTGACCCGTCATGGCATCCACGACAAACAAAGTCTCGTTCGGTGTGATTGCATTTTTGACATTCTCTATCTCTGCCATCATCTCCTCATCCACTGCTAGACGACCAGCTGTATCCACAATCACGACATCAAATCCATGAACTTTAGCATGCGCGATGGCATCTCCAGCAATCTTCACCGGATCTTTACTGTCTATATCTTTAAATACTTTTGCGCCCACTTGCTCCGCTAGCACAGACAGTTGATCTATCGCTGCAGGTCTATATACATCACAGGCCACCAAAAGGGGAGTCATCTTGCGCTTCTCCTTTAGAAACAATGCCAGTTTACCACAGAAAGTCGTCTTACCAGAACCTTGTAGCCCCGAAACAAGCACTACACCAGGGTTGCCTTTGACATTAATGCCGACAGATTGTGTCCCCATGAGCTCTACCATCTCATCCTGGACGATCTTGACCATCATCTCACCTGGCTTCACTTCCTTGAGAATATTACGCGAACCGAGCGCCTCCTCTTTTATCTTATCTGTAAATTCTTTGGCTATTTTATAGTTGACATCAGCTGCTACAAGTGCTCGTCTGATCTCCTTAATCGACTGAGCGACATTGAGTTCCGTAAGTTTGCTATTTCCCTTCAGCGTCTGAAACGCGCCATCCAATTTTTCCTGTAAACTTTCAAACATGCTATCTATATTTTGCCCAAAAGTAGGGATTTTTACCCATTTTTTAGCGTATTAGCTTGTATTATTTGGGTGATCCCATGCGCGGAAAAGCGCGCATGGGCGGGCTATGCAGGGGTTCGCTGTCGCTACCGTCCCGACTGAAAAAAGTCGTGACTGCGCTCCCGATGAAAAATCGGGAGCGCACCCTTACTATCCCTATCACGAAAAAGAGGGGCTAATTCATTGGTATTGGAGATGCTACACTTGCTTATGGGGTATAAGCTAAGAGGATTTGACGAAATGCGGTAATATCTAACAATGGTTCGGTAATAAATGCTAAATCGCTGACTAGTAGCATGTTGCAAAAAGCACTACTGTTACGCAATACATTGGAGACCAATTATGTAAGTCAAGAGTGATTTAGTATTTTACAAAAATTACCGAACCATTAATCTAATTGAGTTATATAGATTGATTTTATACTCTTCCCATTTATTGTATGATTTCATAACTATCCAGACTATTTTTTCACAAAATGTATTAGACGTTATGCTTAGGATCTATGTGTTGTTTTATTTTAGCAAGAAGACTCTTTTGTATTTTTTTTGACCATTCTTCTTG